>JAOPVG010000444.1 GCA_025966255.1 Jatrophihabitans sp. | reverse complement strand
CAAGACGCCACCGTCGACGTGCCGATGACCGTCAAGCAGGCGGGTAGCGGGAAACAGTCCCGGCAGTGCACAGGTGGCGACCAGGACATCGCCCACGGCTCCGCGGGTGTGATGGACAGCCTCTCCGCAATCGATGCAGGTGGTCGTCACCGTGAGCGGTACCGCGAGCTCCGCGATGTCGTGCGCACCGACGTGACGCAGGATCAGGCGGCGCAGCGGTCGCTCGTCGAACAGGGCGTTCCGGCCGCCGAGGGCGGCGGAGGCCATGCCGCGTATGCGTCCCCACAGCGACGGGGTGAGCACCTCGTGGGTCCGCTCGTTGCTCCACCAGCTGACCAGTTCGGCCGCCCGCGTCGGCCCCGGATCACTGGCGAGGAATGCGGCGTTCAGCGCCCCGACCGAGGCGCCGAACATGGCGTCAGGCACGATGCCGTGCTCGACCAAGGACCGGAGGGCACCGGCTTGGTACGCACCGAGCGCCCCACCCCCACCGAGCACGAACAGGTTGCGACCGGCAGCGGGAGAAGCGGGAAGCAGGGACATCGGCACGCCTTCCAGGTCGGCACCGAGGTCGTCCACCCGTTGCGCTGAGTTGTTCATGCTAACTCCCCAGTCGCGTCGCAGACAGCCTTCGGCTCGCTGAGGAGGCGTTGAGCCCGCTCCGACGCGGCGACGGCCGTGTTCACCGGCCGTTCGTCCGAGCGACGTCTCGAGGAGCGTTCCGCGGGTTATGAACGATTCGCGTCACTCGCGCAGTCAGCTCAGAAGGGAATTTCATGCCCCAACGCGCCCGCGTCATCGCGGCCGGAGTTTGCGTCGGCCTCGTCGGAATCACCGGCATAACCGGCGCTGCCGCCTCGGTCCAGCACCAGCACGGCACTGCCGCTCACGTCAAGCACGTGCTCCTCATCTCGGTCGACGGGCTGCATCAGAGCGACCTCACGTACTACGTGTCCCAGCATCCGAATTCGGCGCTGGCCAAACTCGTCAGCGGCGGCACTGAGTTCAGCCACGCGAAGACCACCTTCCCCTCGGACTCCTTTCCGGGCATGATCGCGCAGCTCACTGGCGGTGGCGCCGGGACTACTGGCGTCTACTACGACGACACCTACAACCACCAGTTGCTACCGCCGCAGACCATCGACTGCACTACCGCGCCACGCGGAACCGAGGTCAGCTGGACCGAGTTCGCCGACCGCTCGCAGAATCCGATCACCCTCGACGCCGGTCAGCGCCTCAGCAGCCCGGCCCTGACGAGCATCCCGACGAACTCCCGGTCCCAGACGCTGGCCAACTCCGACGCCATCACCCAGGCGATCCTGAAGATGACCCCGACACCGCAGTCACTGCTCGACCCGGCGGCAATCCCGACCAATCCGAAGACCTGCACCCCGCTCTACCCCCACCAGTACCTGCGCGTGAACACCGTCTTCGAGGTGGCGCGCGCCCACGGCCTGCGCACGGCATGGTCAGACAAGCACGCGGCCTACGAGATCCTCAACGGCCCGTCGGGCACCGGCGTCCAGGACCTGTTCACCCCCGAGATCAACAGCGTCGCCGACTCGTCCGGTGACGACTGGACGACCAACAACGCCCTCACCCAGGAGTACGACAGCACCAAGGTTGCGGCCATCGTCAACGAGATCAACGGCTACGACCACTCGGGCACCAAGAAGGTCGGCACACCAGCGATCTTCGGCCTGAACTTCCAAACCGTGTCGACCGCCGAGAAGCTGCCCACCTCAGACGGGCTGGCCGGCGGCTACAAGGCCGACGGCACCCCCGGTCCGCTGCTGGCCCAGGCCCTCGACTACATCAACACCAAGGTCGGGACGCTTGAGAACGCGATTGCCGAGCAAGGCCTGACCGCTGACACCACGGTGATCCTCTCGGCCAAGCATGGCCAGTCGCCGAAGGACCCCGCCACCCTGCGCCGAGTGAACGACGGAGCGATCCTCGACGCGATCAACACGGCTTGGAAGAGCGCGCATCCGGGCGCTGCTGACCTGGTGACCTTCTCGGTCGACGACGACGCCATGCTGGTGTGGCTGTCCAACCGGAGCTCCGGCGCCCTCGACTTCGTCAAGGACTACCTGCTCACCCACTCTGCCCCGGCCAACCTGATCACCGACCCGAAGGGCACCCATAGCGCGACGGTCACCAAGTCCGGGCTCACGGCGGTGTACGTCGGGTCGGCCGCCGACAAGCTGTTGCACGCACCGATCGGCGACAGCCACGCTCCCGACCTGGTCGGAATCGTCCAACCCGGCGTCGTCTACACCGGCGGCGTGGGCAAGATCGCCGAGCACGGCGGCGCTACGGCCGATGACCGCGACGTTCCGCTCGTCGTATCCGGGGCCGGGGTCGCGCACCACACCGTGCGCACTGCGCCGGTCCTGACCACTCAGATCGCCCCGACAATCCTCTCCCTCCTGCGGCTCGACCCGAACTCGCTGCAGGCCGTCCGTCAAGAGCACACCGTGGTGCTGCCGACGCACTGAATACCAGATCTGGAAACGACCAGCCGCACGGAACGGGGCCACTGCCAGCTAGCCCCCAGCGCAAACTCCGGCGACCCGGAAGCGACGGTGGGCGCCCGCTGTGATGACCCGCGCCCCCGGACTGCGAAATCGTGATGCCACTCAACCGGACGCCGGCGTTGCGTACGCCGGCTGCATGATCCGTAGGGAGACGGCATGAGCCTGCTGGACCTCTCGAGATGGCAGTTCGCCATCAGCGTGATGTTCCACATGACGTTCCCGTCCCTCACCGTCGGGTTGTCGATCTTGCTGTGCGTGCTGTACGGGATGCACTGGAAGACGGGCAAGGCCGTCTACCTGCAGATGTTCCGTTTCTGGCGGCGGATCTTCGCGGTCGGATTTGCCCTCGGCGTGGTGGCGGGCATCGTGATCACCTTCGAGCTGGGGCTCAACTGGGGCGTCTTCGCCGCGAAGACCGGCCCGATCCAGGGTCCGCTGCTCGGGATGGAGGTCGTGACCGCGTTCTTCGTGGAAGCGGGATTCGTCGGCATCCTTCTCTACGGGGACGGCCGGGTCAGGCGAGGCACGATGTTCGTCGCCACGGTGATGGTCTCGATCGGGACGCTGCTGTCGTCGACCTGGATCATGGCCAACAACTCGTGGATGCAGACACCATCCGGGTACAAGGTCGTCAATGGCCAGTTCCAGCCGACCAACTGGGCGAAAACCATCTTCAGCCCGTCGTTCATCTATCGCTGGCCGCACATGGTGTTGGCGGTACTTGTCTCAGCCAGCTTCTTCGTCGCGGGCATCGGTGCTTACTACTTGGTCAAGGGCAGAGCACTGCCGTTCGCCCGGCGCACGGTCTCCATCGCCCTCGGCGTTGCGGCGATCCTGTTGCCGGTCCAGGTCTTCGTGGGTGACCAGGTCGCGGCCAACGAGTTTCCGGCGCAGCTCTCCAAGCTGGAGGCGGTCGAAGGCAACTGGAGCCAGGCCAACACGGGGTGGAACCTGTTCGCGATCCCCGACCAGCAGGCGCAACGCAACATCGGGCAGGTGTCCATCCCGTGCCTCGGCAGCGCGTTCGCTGGAGATCTGACCTGCAAGACCCCCAATCCGCCGCTGGACCTGACGCCCAAGGCCGACCAGCCGTACATGGCCGCGGTCTTCTGGGGATTCCGGGCCATGTTCTTCGCGGCGCTGTGGATGTTCGGGATTCTCTTCTACGCCACGATCCTGCGCTTCCGCCGAAAACTGTGGACCGCGAGACGGTTCCACCGGTTCCTGGTGTGGGCCACCCCAGCTGGGATCATCGCCATTCTCGGCGGCTGGGTCACCGCAGAGACCGGCCGCCAACCATGGGTGGTATTCGGCCAGCTCCGAACCTCGGCGGCGGTCTCGCATCTGGCACCCGCAGAGCTCGTGTTCTCGGTTGTGGGGTTCTCGCTGCTGTACCTCGGAATGCTGGTCGCCTACATCGCCTACATCGTGCACACGGTCCGCATCGGCCCTGAGCGCGATCATCCGGACCGGGACGGTCAACCTGCCCTGAACGGTGCGCACGCCATGGTGCCTGCGCTGGCCGGCAAGGGGGCCTGACGATGTCCATGGTCTGGTCAGCGCTGATCCTGCTCTGCCTGCTGATGTACGTCCTGCTCGACGGGTACGACCTGGGCCTCGGCGTCGCCATGCTGTTCGAGCGGGACGGACGGCATCGCCGACAGATGCTCGAACAGGTCGCCCAGGCCTGGGACGGGAACGAGACGTGGCTCGTCCTGCTGGCTGTGAGCCTGTGGGCCGGATTCCCCTTGGCGTTCGGCACGATCCTGCCGCACGCTTACCTCGCCCTGGTCGTCATGCTGTTCTCGTTGGTCGTGCGTGGCGTCAGCGTGGAGATGGCATCCCAAGCGCCGGCGGCGCCGAGGTGGGAGCGGGCGTTCGCGATCGCGTCGCTGTTCGTCGCCCTTTCCCAAGGCGTCGTGCTGGCGACCCTGACCGAGAAGCTCGCGGTGGTGAACGGCGCGTTCTCCGGCTCGTCGTTCGGATCCATCGGCTGGTTCGCGCTGCCGGCCGCGGCCACGGTTACGAGTCTCTACCTCGCGATGGGTTACGCCTACACCAAGCTGCACGCGACGGGCGAGTTGCGGGCGACCTCCGCGCGCCGGGGCCTGGTGAGCACCGTCGTCGCGGCCGCGCTGATCGCTGTGAGTCTGGGCGCCGTCAATGCCACTGCAGCGCCCCTCGACCTGCACACTCCCGGGCGGGCGATCGGCTTCGTCGGGCTGCTGCTGTTCGCGGCCGCCGGTGTGGGGATGGCTGTGGTGACACTGCGTCCCGCGTCGTCCTATGACGCGCTGCCGTTGGCCGGCCTCACGACCGCGGTCGTCGCGCTGCTCATCGCGGTGGTCGTTGCTCGCGCCCCGGTGATCGTCCCGCCCTCGCTCACCGT
>JAOPVG010000436.1 GCA_025966255.1 Jatrophihabitans sp. | reverse complement strand
GCACGCACGACCGCTATGGCAACCGGGTCGACGAAGTGGAATACCTGCCGCAGTACCACGAGCTGATGCGTACTGCCGTCGCGCACGGCCTGCACGGTGCACCCTGGGCTGACGACCGCGAAGGCGCACATGTCGCGCGGGCAGCCAAGGTCATCGCCTGGGGCGTCGCCGACGCCGGGCACCTGTGCCCGATCTCGATGACCTACGCCGTCGTGCCGGCCCTGCGCACCACGCCCGACCTCGCCGCGCAGTACGAACCGCTGCTGACCAACCGCGAGTACGACCCCGCACCGTCGGCTCCGCTCGACAAGCGCGGCCTCATCGCCGGCATGTCGATGACGGAGAAGCAGGGTGGTTCGGACGTCCGGTCCAACACCACCCGAGCGGTTCCGGCGAGCGACGGAGGTTACCGGCTCACCGGCCACAAGTGGTTCACCTCGGCACCGATGTCCGATCTCTTCCTGACGCTCGCGCAGGCCCCGAGCGGGCTGTCGTGCTTCCTCGTCCCGCGCGTGCTGCCCGACGGCACGCCTAACGCGTTCTACCTGCAGCGGCTGAAGGACAAGCTCGGCAACAAGTCCAACGCGTCGAGCGAGGTCGAGTACGACGACGCATTCGGGTGGCTCGTCGGCGACGAGGGACGCGGCGTCGCCACCATCATCGAGATGGTCAACATGACCCGCCTCGACTGTGCCCTGATGGCTGCGGGCGGCATGCGACTGGGCACCGCGCAGGCGATCCACCACGCCACCCATCGGCACGCCTTCGGCAAGGCACTGATCGACCAGCCAGCCATGGTGAACGTGCTGGCCGACCTCGCCGTCGACTCCGAGGCGGCGACCACCGTCGTCATGCGGATCGCCGGGGCCGTCGACCGCGCCGCCCGGGGCGACGCCGCCGAGGCGATGTTCCGCCGCGTGGCGCTCTCGGTCACGAAGTACTGGCTCTGCAAGCGGCTGTCCGCGCACACCGTCGAGGCCCTCGAATGCCTCGGCGGCAACGGCTACATCGAAGACTCAGGGATGCCCCGCCTCTACCGCGAAGCACCGCTGATCTCGATCTGGGAGGGCTCGGGCAACGTCGCCGCGCTGGACACCCTGCGGGCTATGGGCAAGGAGCCGGCAGCGATCGAGGCGTTCTTCGGTGAGCTCGACCTCGCTGCCGGAATGGACGCCCGCTACGACGACGCACTCGCCCTGCTGCGTAAGGAGTTCGCCGATCTGGAGGACCTGCAGTTCCGGGCGCGCCGGATCGTCGAGAAGATGGCGATGCTGCTGCAGGGCTCGCTGCTGCTGCGACATGGCAATCCCGCGGTGGCCGAGGCCTTCGTCGCGTCGCGCCTCGCCGGCGACCGGGGCGTCGCGTACGGGACGCTGCCGGTGGGCGTGGACACCGCGACGATCCTCGACCGCGCCCGCGTCCAGTGACCGACGCTCCCTGGCAGCGCAGCCTCACCGAGGGCGACGACTCGCTCTTCGCGGGTCGGCCCGCGCCGGCGGACGAGGCCACCTACGCAACCCTCACCTACGAGGTCACCGGCCGCATCGCGCGCATCACGTTCAACCGGCCCGAGCAGGGCAACGCGATCACGCCGGACACGCCCCTCGACCTCGCCCACGCCGTGGAGCGGGCCGACCTCGACCCGCGCGTGCACGTGATGGTGGTGTCCGGACGGGGGAGCGGCTTCTGCGGCGGCTACGACCTGGACATGTTCGCCGAGCACGACATGGCGCAGGCACAGTCCGATCAGCCGCGCGAGGGCACCGTCCTCGATCCGGTCGCCCAGGCCCGCAATCACGACCCGACCCGGACGTGGGACCCGATGGTCGACTACGCGATGATGAGCCGAAGCACGCGCGGCTTCGCCAGCCTGCTGCACGCCAACAAGCCGACGGTGGCCAAGCTGCACGGCTTCTGCATCGCCGGCGGCACGGACATCGCGCTGCACGCCGACCAGATCATCGCGGCCGCCGATACCAAGATCGGCTACCCGCCCACCCGCGTCTGGGGCATCCCGGCCGCCGGAATGTGGGCGCACCGCCTCGGCGACCAGCGGGCGAAGCGACTGCTGTTGACCGGCGACACGATCACCGGCGCCGAGGCGGTGGAGTGGGGGCTGGCCATCGAGGCGCCCGACGCCGCCGACCTGGACGAACGCACGGAGATCCTGCTCGAACGCATCGCCCGGATGCCGCTCAACCAACTGATCATGACGAAGCTCGCGCTGAACTCGGTCTTGCTGGCGCAGGGTGTCGCGACCAGCGCGATGGTGAGTACGGTCTTCGACGGCGTCGCCCGGCACACCCGGGAAGGGCACGACTTCGTCGCGCGGGCGGCCACGGCCGGGTTCCGGCAGGCCGTGCGGGATCGGGACGAGCCGTTCGGCGACGCGGGACGCACCGTGTTCCGCGGCTGACCCTCCACGCTGACGCCGACGACTCCAGGCGCGGTCGGAGCCGACCCGCTTGTTGGGAACGGTTCTCATATCCACTATGGTTACAGCTATGAGGTCAGCCCGGTCCAGATGCGCCGCTCTTCTCACCGTCGGTCTTCTGACCGTCACGCTGCTCGCCACCGCGTGTTCGTCGGCCAATAGCAGCGCCGGCAATGGACTGCCCACCGCCGCGCCGCCGAGCAATGACGGAAGCATCCACGTCGTCGCCGCCGAGAGCCTCTGGGGCGACATCGCGAAGCAGATCGGCGGCGGCCGGGTCACGGTCACGTCCATCCTCAGCGATCCGAACCAGGATCCGCACGAGTACCAGAGCGGGGTGGGCGACGCCGCGACGATCAACGCCGCCGACCTCGTCATCGTCAACGGCGCCGATTACGACCCGTTCATGAACCGGCTGCTGTCCGTCGACAAGAAGTCCGGCCGCAGCGTGTTGACCGTCGCGGCGATCGTCCACGCCAAGAACGGCGCCAACCCGCACTTCTGGTACAACCCCGACTACGTCCTGACCACCGCCGCGGCAATCGAGAAGGCGCTCGCCGGGCGGGATCCCGCGCACGCCGCTCAGTTCGCGGCCGGGCTCACGCGGTTCCAGAGCGGCGAGCAACACGTCGTCGCCGTCATCGACCAGATCAAAGCCGGGTACGCCGGCCAGAAGGTCGGCTACACCGAGCCGGTGCCCGCCTACCTCGTACAGGCGGCCGGACTCCGGCTCGGGACGCCGGTGAACTTCACGCTCGCTCTCCAGAACGGCACCGACCCGCCGCCCGGCGACAGCGCACACTTCGAACAGGCGATCACCACGCACACGATCCGCGCCCTGTTGCTCAACACCCAGGTCGGCGATGCCCAGACCGCTCGCCTGGCCGGACTCGCCCGGTCCAGCCACATCCCGGTCGTCGACGTCACCGAGACACTGCCACCCGGCATGAACTTCCAGACGTGGCAGGCCGCTCAGGCCACTGACTTGCTGGCGGCGCTGCATGGCTGAACCGACTGTGCGACTGCGCGGGGCCACCCTTCGCTTCGGCGACCGCACCCTCTGGGGCGGTCTCGACCTCGATGTTGCGCCGGGGGAGTTCCTCGCCATCCTCGGACCGAACGGTAGCGGGAAGACGACGCTGCTGAAGGTGTTGTTGGGCCTGCAGAACCTGACGTCGGGCCGGGTCGAGGTGTGCGGGCGCAAACCGCACCGCGGCAGCACCACCGTCGGCTACATCCCGCAGCAGAAGGCCTTCGACCCGGACGTCGCGATGCGCGGGCGCGACCTCGTCCGGCTCGGCTTGGACGGGCATCGCTGGGGCCTCGGCCGGCCTGACCCCAACGCCCGGGCGATCGTCGACAAGGTGATCGCCGACGTCGGCGCCGCCGACTTCGCCGACGCCCCGCTGGGCACGCTGTCCGGCGGCGAGCAGCAGCGGCTGCGGATCGCGCAGGCCCTGCTCGGCGACCCCAAGGTGCTGCTGTGCGACGAGCCGCTGCTCAGCCTCGACCTGCACCGCCAGCACAGCACCAGCGCGCTCATCGACGCCCGGCGCCGCACCGCCAACACGTCGGTGCTGTTCGTGACGCACGAGATCAACCCGATCCTGCCCATGGTCGATCGCGTGCTCTACCTCGTCGGCAGCAAGTGGGCCATCGGGACGCCGGAAGAGGTCATGACCAGCGAGCGACTGTCGGAGCTCTACGGCACCGACATCGACGTCCTGCGGGTGCGCGGCCGGATCATCGTGGTCGGCACCCCCGATGCCGCCCACGGCGAGCCGGACGGCGGGCACCATCACCACCCGGTCGGCGACGACCACGGGCACGACTCGCACGACCATGCCCACGCCGAACCGAGCGCCGGAGCCTGGCTGTGATCGGCTACCTGCTCGGCCTGCCCGCGGTGCAGCACGCCTTCATCGCGGCGACGCTGGTGGCGCTGATCAGTGGGCTGCTGGGGCCCTTCGTCATCACCCGCCGGGCGGCATTCGCGGTGCACGGCGTGTCCGAGCTGTCGTTCACCGGCGCGGCCGCGGGCTTGCTCTTCTTCGAGAACCGCTTGCTCGGTGCGATCCTCGGCAGCCTGCTCGTCGCGGCCGCCATCGCCTTCCTCGGCCCGCGCGACCACGAGCGGGATGCGGCGATCGGCGTGACGCTCGCCTTCGGCCTCGGCGTCGGCGTCTACCTGCTCAGCCAGCTGCGCAATTTCGGCACCCAGGCCACGAGCCTGCTCTTCGGCCAGATCTTCGGGGTGAGCACCGGGGAAATCGCCGTCCTGGCCGCGATCGCGGTCGCCGTGGCGGTGGTGACGCTGGTGATCTACCGGCCGCTGCTGTTCTCGTCGGTGGATCCGGAACTCGCCGAGGCGCGGGGCGTCCCGGTCCGCTTCGTCGGGCTGGTGTTCCTGGTGCTGCTCGCGCTCACGGTCACGGAGGCGGCCCAGATCGTGGGGACGACCCTCGTGCTCTGCCTGGTGATCACCCCGGCGGCGGCGGCGCATCGGCTGTCGGC
>JAOPVG010000510.1 GCA_025966255.1 Jatrophihabitans sp. | reverse complement strand
CACGCGCCGTCGCGCAGCACCCGCACGCCGATGCCGATCGTGTGCTCGCGACGCTCGTCCGGGTCCCGGCCGAGCTGGTGGTAGACGCGTAGCTCCTCGCCCTCGACGAGCCGGGCGTCGGCGTACTCGGCCCTATTGTCGACTGTCGACATAATAAGGTCGAGTAAAACGTCCGCGGACGCGTCCGTCGCCAGATCGCCCCAGTCGTGCGCGCTCATCGCCGACCGGCCACTTCGTCGGCGACGGCGGACAGGCCGGCGATCACGTCGTCGGACCGGGCGGCGAGCGACACGCGGACGTGGCCGCGGCCGGCCGGTCCGAAGGCGGTGCCCGGAGCGAGCGCCACCCCGGCTCGTTCCACCAGGTCGAATGCGAACCGCTCGCTGTCGACCGAGGCCGGCAGCGCGAGCCAAAGGTAGAACGCACCTCCCGGCCGCAGGTAACGCAACCCCAGCTCGTCACAGACCGCGGTGGCGCAGTCGCGCGTCGCGGCGTAAGTCGCGCGCATGCGGTCGGCGAAGTCTTGCGGCCCGGTCAGCGCCGCCACGCCGGCAAGCTGGCCGACCGTGCTGACGCACGACGCCGTGGCCTCCTGCACCCGCGTCATCGCGGCCGCGACGTTCGGCGGCGCCACCGCGTAACCAACCCGCCAGCCCGTCATCGCGTAGGACTTGGACAGCGAGAACACCGACACGGTCGGGACGTCCGGCGCCACAACGGCCATGCCGCGAACCGGACCGTCGAAACCCAGCCGGTCGTAGCACTCATCGGAGACGACCCAAACGCCGCGCTGCCGTGCCCACTCGCCGACCGCGGCCTGCTGCTCGACCGTCCACACCGCGCCGGTCGGGTTGGCCGGGCTGTTGACGACGATCGCGCGGGTGCGCGCCGTCGTCAGCGCGTCCAGGATGCCCGCGGCGGGCGGCGCGCCGGTCGCGGGGTCGAGCGGGTACCCGACCGGGACGGCGCCGACCGCGCGGGCGAGCCCGGTGAAGTTCGGCCAGCCGGGGTCCGGCACGAGCACCTCGTCGCCCGGGTCGAGCAGCGCGCTGTACGCGGCGAACAGCGCTCCGACTCCCCCGGCGGTCGCGACCACCGTCGCCGGGTCGGCGTCCGGCCAGCCGTTGTCGCGCACCAGCTTCGCGGCGACCGCGTCGCGAAATTCGGGCAGGCCGGCGGTCGGCCCGTAGTGCGTGCGCCCGGACCGCGCGGCGGCGTCGGCGGCGGCCACGATGTGCGCGGGCGTGTCGTAGGACGGTTCGCCCAGTTCGAGGTGAAGCGTGCCGGGACGCGCCCATGCGGCCGCGGCGACCGCGCGGATGCCCGACGCGGGAATCGCGCCGGGCCGGTCCGCGACCTTCACAGCACGCCCTTCGCCATTCCGCCGTCGCAGGACACGAACGTCCCGGTGACGTACGACGCGGCCGGCGACGCGAGGAACCCGACCACCGCGGCGAACTCGGCCGGCTCGCCGTAGCGGCCGGCCGGAATGCCGGCGCGGCTCGCGGCAGCCACTTCGTCGACGGATTTGCCGGTGCGTTCGGCGCGCGTTCGGTCCAGCGACTCGACGCGCGGCGTCGCGATCCGCCCGGGCAGCACCCCGTTGACGGTCACGCCGTCGGCGGCAACCGCGGCCGCCACGGTCTTGAGCCACGCGGTCAGCGCGGCGCGGCCGGAATTGGAGTAGCAGAGCTCGGGCAGCGGTTCGCGGACGCCGGAGGACAGCACCGCCACGACCCGGCCGAACCCACGCTCGCGCATGCCCGGCAGCAACGCGGTGGTGAGCTCGATCGGCGTGACCGCCAGCAGCTGGAACGTCCGCCGCCACTCGTCCGGGTCGGTGCGGTCCGGCGGGCTCGGCGGCGGGCCGCCGGCGTTCAGGACGAGGACGTCGACACTGTCGAGCGACTCCTGGGCGGCCGTCGCCACCGCGGCCGCGCAACCAGGGTCGGCGGCGTCTGCCGCCAGCGTGCGCACGGCGCCGCCGTGCGCGGCGTGCAGCTCGCCGGCCGCCTTGTCCAGCGCCGCGCCGTTGCGCGACCACAGCAGCAGGTCGTGCCCGGACGCGGCGAGTTCGGCGGCGATCGCGCGACCCAGCCCGGAGCTCGCGCCGCCGACCACGGCGCCGCGGCTCACGCGCCGACCTTCAGGGTTGCGCGCTGCGGCGCGAGCCGCACCCGGCCGAGGACCTCGTCAAGCTCGTCGAGGGCATACGCATCCAGCGGGCGTCCGCTGCGCGTCCGCGCGGACGCGAGGGCACCGCGCCGCCGCAGCACCTCCTTGCGGATCGTGAGGCCGGCGACCGGCTGGCCCTCGTACGCGATGTAGGGCAGGTACCGGTCGAACAGCGCGCCGGCGCCGTCGACGTCGCCGGCCTCGAAGCGCAGGCGCAGCTCGCGCAGGATCTCCGGGAACGCGAAGCCGGTCATCGTGCCGGCGCCGCCGCGTCGCAGCTCCCAGAAGGCGCTGACGCCGCCCAGTCCGCCGAACACGGTCAACCCGGGGCGGGCCGTCAGCAGCCGGCTGATCTTCGGCGGCGTCGGCGGATCCTCGAGCTTCACGACCGTGCTGCCGCAGCCGTCGAGCGCGGCGAGCAGCGCGGACACCGGCAGCGAAACTCCGGTGGCGGCCGGCTCGTCCTGGACGATCACGGGCACAGTTGCGTTTTCAGTTGCGCCGGCGAAGAAGGGTCCGATCTGGTCGGTGTCCTTCGCCAACGTGGGCGCGGAGATCATGACGGCGGCGGCGCCCGCGGCGGTCGCCGACCGGACCCGCGCGGCGGTGACCGTGACCGACGCGGACGAGCAGCCCACCGCCACCGGCACCCGGCCGGCGGCCGCAGACACGAAGGCCTTCTGCGCGACGTCGCGCTCGGCGTCGGTCAGTGACGTCGCCTCCCCCATGACACCGAGCACGGTCAATCCGTCGACGCCCCAGTCGATCGCCGCGTCGGCGAGCGTGCCGATGCTGGCGACGTCGACCGCGCCGTCCTCGTCGAACGGCGTCGGGCAGACGTACCACGTTCCCGTGATCGGGCCGGTCATCGTGAGTCGCTTCCCATCTCCGGCTGGTGCCGGCGGCGGGCGACCGGGCTCAGTAGCCGCGGTCGCGTTGGTAGAGGTTGCGCAACGGACGCTTCTCGCGCCATCGCTGCAGGTTGTCGAGGAACAGTTCGACCAGCACTGAGTTCTCCTCGACCAGCGTCGAGGCCGAGTGCGGGCTGATCAGGACATTCGCCATGTCCCACAGGGGCGAGTCGGCTGGCAGCGGCTCGGGGTCGGTCACGTCGAGCGCGGCGCCGCCGAGCCGCCCGTTCCGCAGCAGGTCGACGAGGGCGTCCTGCTCGACCACCGGCCCGCGGGCGATGTTGACGAGCACCGCTCCGGCCGGCAGCAGGCCGAGGCGGCGGCGGTCGAGCAGCCGGGTGGTCTGCGGGGTCAGCGGCGTCGAGAGCACCAGGACGTCGGCCTGGGGCAGCACCTCATCGAGCGCGTCGGTGTCGCGCACCGTCACGCCCGGCAGCTCGGGGCGGCTGCCCCCGGGACGGCCGAGTCCGACGACCCGGGCGCCCAGCGCGGCGAACGTCCGGGCAACGTGCCGGCCGACCTCGCCGAGGCCGACGACAGTGACCGAGCGGCCCGCCAGCGACGAGGTCGTGTACCGCTCCCAGTGGTGGCGGCGCTGGCGGTCGAGCAGGTCGGGGACGCCCTTGAGGAAGTAAAGGGCGCCGGTGAGCGCGAACTCGGCGAGCGGGACGGCGTGCGTCCCGGCGGCGGTGGTGAGCACGAGGTCGCCGCCGTCCAGGCCGTAGCGCTGGACGTAGCCGCCGATGCCGGCGCTGGTCGCCTGCACCCACCGAAGCCGCGGGCAATTGCGTCGTAGCTGGTCGGGCTGCCACCAGTCGAAGTCGAAGCAGATCTCCGCCTGCTCGAGCATGCCGCGCCAAGCGGCCTTGCCGGCGTCGTCCAGTTCAGGTCGTTTCCCGCCGTGGTCGGCGACGTACTGAGGCTGCGGAACGAGCTCGGCGTCGAACAGCACGGACCCGTCCCAGCCGCGGCGGATGCGCTCGACCAGCTCCGGCTCGAGGTAGCTGGTGATCAGGATCGTCTCGCTCATGCGGGCACGGCCGCTCGCGCCATGTCCAGCGTGGCGGCGTTGCCGCGGGCGTCGGTCGAGGCGAGGTGGCGGGGCCGCGTCGCGCCGCGCACGACGTCCGCGACGTGCTGGGCCGCGTGCTGGAACGCCGGGGCCGGGTCCGCGGCCCAGACCTCGCTGCGCTCGCCGTCCTGCCAGAGCTCGACGGTGTCGCCGTCCGTGGGATGGAACGGGTTCGAGACGCGCAACTCGCCGGTGTCGCCGAGGATGCGCGTATAGGTCGAGGGGCACCGGCGCATGCCGACGGAGAACAAGAGCCGCTGCTCGCCGGGGAAGTCGAGGACGGCCGCGAACTCGGCGTCGACGCCGTCCGGCGTGGTGGCCGACGTGGCGGCTACGCGGACTGCCGCGTCCGCATCGAACAGCAGCCTCGCCAGCCGGATCGGGTAGCAGCCGACGTCCAGCAGCGCGCCGCCGCCCTGCGCCGCCTGCCAGCGGTTGTTGTCGGGGTGGGTAACCCGGAAGTGGAACTCGGAGATGATCTCGCGGGCTCCGCCGATCGGGCCGCCCGGCGAGCAGAGGCGCCGCAGCAGCGCCGTCTGCGGGTGGAACGGGAAGACGAACGCCTCCCACAGCAGGGCGTCGCCAGCGCGGTCGAGCAGGTCGTCGACCTCCGCGAGGTTCAGGCCGAGCGGCTTCTCGCAGACCACGGCCTTGCCGGTCGCGGCTGCCCGCGCGGCCCACTCGACGTGCTGGTCGTTGGGCACCGCGATGTACACGGCGTCGACGTCGTCGGCGGCGAGGACGTCGCCGTAGGTGGTCGCGCGGCCGACCTCGTTGTCGCTCGCCCACGCCGCCGAGCGCTCCGGGTCGCGGCTGCCGACGGCCGTCGCCACGCCGCCGGCGGCGCGCATAGCGGGCAGAAAGGCGTGCGCGGCGATATTGGCCGTGCCGAGCACGCCCCACCGGACCTGTGCGGTCATTCGTGACCGACCCGCGCGCCGTCCGAGCGGATGTAGTGCTCGCGCAGAGCGGCGTCGGCCGCGCCGGTCGGCAGCTCACGCAGCGACCGGATCAGGTCGGCGTGGCGCTCG
>JAOPVG010000332.1 GCA_025966255.1 Jatrophihabitans sp. | reverse complement strand
TGATCTACCTCGCCTACGAAGCAAGTCGCGGCTTGCAGAACGGCGCACTCGCGACGGCTACGCGTAACGGCTGGGGGATCCTGAACTGGGAACGGGCGTGGGATCTTGACCCGGAAGACCTGCTGACTACTGGCTTGACCCATGCGCCGCCGCTCGCCGTGGCCGCCGCCTACTTCTACTCGACGATGCACTACCTGATCACGCCCATCGTGCTGGTGTGGCTCTACCGCCGCCATGCCAACCGATACCGGGCGGCCCGCACGGCGCTGGCCATCAGCACGATCATCGGCCTGGTCGGTTTCTATCTGTTGCCTACGGCCCCCCCGCGACTGCTGACCGGGGCCGACGTGCCGGACACCCTCTCCGATGTGCAGGCCTGGGGTTGGTGGGACGACGAGGGCAGTGTGCCGCGCGGGCTCGGTGGTCTGTCGAACCAGTTCGCGGCGATGCCGTCGATGCATGTCGGCTGGGCGTTGTGGTGCGGCTTCCTGGTGTATCGCTATGCCTCGCGGGGTTGGGTGCGCTGGCTCGGTGCCGCCTATCCGCTGGTCACCACACTGGTCGTGCTCTCCACCGGCAACCACTACCTGCTCGACGCCGTGGCCGGTGCCGCCGTGATGGTGATGGGGGCCGGCATCACGGTGTTCCTCTCCTGGGCCGCTCGGCGCATGTGGTGCGCCCATACCGTGCGGGCTGCGGCCCGACTGCTGCCGCCCGACGAGCGGCCGAAGCCGTCGCCGGAGCCGGCCTGGACGGTACCGCTGGCGTTCTTCGGCGTCATGTCGCCGACGGCACTGACCGTGAGCCGCTTCCGGAACATGTCCGCGATCGTGCCGCCCCTCGACGACGAGCCCGTCCCGGAGCGGACGTCGGCCGCCGGCCCCCACTGATCTGCTTCGCGCGGTAGCGTCTGTGACGCAGGTCTCTGATCCGGTTGCGGAGGAGATAGACATGTGTCTGGCGGTTCCCGGCAAAGTGCTCGCAGTCTGGGACAGGGACGAGACCCGGATGGCCACGGTCGACTTCGGCGGGATCGAGAAGGAAGTCTGCCTCTCCTTCGTCCCTGACCTGGTCGTCGGGGAGTACGCCCTCGTGCACGTCGGCTTCGCACTGCAGCACCTCGACGAAGCGTCCGCGCTGGAAACCCTGGCTGTGTTTGCGTCCCTCGGTGAGTTGGACGCAGAGTTCGGTGATCCGTGGCAGCGTGCCTCGGTCGATGCCGGCGACGCGGCGCCCCACCCGGCCGCGGTCCAGCAGCCGATCACCATTCAGTAGTCGGGCGCCCGGGATGCACGAGCTGTCCATCTGCGGATCGATCGCCGACATCGTTGCCCGCCGGGCCGCGGGCCGACGGGTCACGAAGATCCACGTGCAAATCGGTCAGCTGCGTCAGATCGTGCCGGACACGCTCGTCTACTGCTGGTCGATGGTCAGCGCGGAAACCCAGTTCGACGGAGCCGAACTCGTGGTGGATCGGGTGCCGGCGCGCATCCGCTGCCGCGATTGCGAGGAGACCACCGAGGTGGGCGACATCCCGCTGCTCGTCTGCACCGCCTGCAACGGCATCTCGGTGTCGGTGGTGTCCGGCGAGGAATTCATGGTCACGTCAATGGATCTTGCGGAGGTCTGAACCCATGGGTCGCTTTCATCGGCACGACGACGGCACCGAGCACGAGCACGATCATGCGCACGACCACGATCAGGGGCATGATCACGGCGGCGACCAGGCGTCCGCCGCCGCGCTCGGCGATCACACGGGTTATGCGACGGGCGGCGAGCGCATCCAGGTGCTCGAGCGCATCTTCGGCGAGAACGACCGCACGGCCGCGCAGAACCGCGCGGACTTCGCGGCCAATGGGATCTGCTCGATCAACATGATGTCCTCGCCCGGCGCCGGCAAGACGACGCTGTTGCGCGAGACGCTGGCCCGGATCGCCGGCACGGTGCGCACCGGCGTCATCGAGGGCGACATCGAGACCAGCCTCGACGCCGATCGGCTGGCCGGCTTCGGCGCCGCGATCACGTTGGTCAACACCGGCAACGGCTTCGGCGGGGAGTGTCATCTCGATGCGCCAATGGTGCGCTCGGCTCTGCCTCGGCTCCCGCTCGCCGACCTCGACCTCGTCGTCATCGAGAACGTCGGCAACCTCGTTTGCCCGGCCGAATTCGACGTCGGCGAATACGCCCGGGCGATGGTCTACTCGATCACCGAGGGCGAGGAGAAACCGCTCAAGTACCCGGTGATGTTCCGCTCGGCGCAACTTGTCCTGATCAACAAGATCGACCTGTTGCCGCACCTCGACTACGACCTCGACGCGTTCCGGTCCAACCTGCGAGTCGTCAATCCCGGTGTGAAGACGATCGAGGTGAGCGCTCGCACCGGCGAAGGCGTCGACACCTGGTGCGACTGGCTGCAGGCCCAGTTGACGTCCTTCCGCCCGCAGGCCGCGACCGTCTAGAACGCTTGCCGGCCTGGCGGCGCCGGGCAAGGTCGTTTCCGCTGTAGTGCAGAGCCGGCAACGCACGTCCCACCCGCGTGACCGGGGATCGATTCACCTGGACGTGCGTCGGCCCGGGTCCCCCCGGACCCGGGCCGCCGACTTGCGGAAAGACGATCCAGCTACCAGGTGGCGAGCGCGGCCCTGACCTGCCCGCGGATGGCGTCGTTGTACGCGCTCGTCCGGGCGTTCGCGAGCGCGGTCTTCTGGGCCGCCGTGGTGAACGAAACCTGATCGAAGTAATCGCCGTAGAAGTAGCTCTTGCGGACGATGACGCCGTTGGTCTTGAACGGGAGCGAGGTCAGCGAGCCGTTGGACCACGACACCGGGCTCGTTACCGCGTTGCCGCCGTATTGATACGAGCCGCCCTTCGCGAGCCACAGGATCTGGTTGCAGAAGGCCGTGGCCGTCGCCGGCGACTTGTTCAGCGCCTGGGCCTCGGCCGTGACGACCGCGCAAGTGCTGGACAGGTATGCCGGGTAGTTGGCCTGATTGAGCATCCGATTGCGGAACAGCGCGCGCCACGAGCTGTCCGTGAGGTCCTTCGCGTCCGCGTATCCCGTGTAGACCGCATTCAGATCGCCCAGCGTGGTCGCGTTGTGGGTAGCCGCCGTCGGACAGCCGATGTTGTGGTTGATCGTGGTGTGGGTCATGCCCAGGTGCGTGGCCATGGCGAGCATGGCCGGCTTGCCGTACATCGTGAGCACGCCTTTGGTGAACCTATTGTCCGAGGCCTGCATCATCGACGTGTCGGCGGTCATGAGATTGGTTGCGCCGACGCTGCCGAAGTCGTCCGGACAGATGTCGCCGTCGATCGGATGCGAGGCGTCGAACTGGTACGCGATTGGGTCCGAGTCGTGGTTCGTGCCGGCCTGCTCAGAGGTGATCGTCTTGTAGTGGTACAGCACCTTGAGGGTGGACGCCGGCTCGAAGCTGACGCTGGGGCGCAGTGCGGCCACCGTCGAGCCGCCAACCTGGTGGAAGTAGAAGCCCCAGTTGCCGTTCGGCACCTTGGGCGCGAGCCGGCCGGCGATCTGCGTCGAGGTGGCGTTGAGATCGTTGACCGACACCACTGCGTACTTCGTGGTGCTGCCGCTCGGGTAGGCGCTGACGTCGTAGATGCGCTGGCCCTGCTGCAGGGCCCGGTTCACGAGGGTCGAGAGGGACGCGTTGTCGTAGGTGTACCAGGTCGTGTGCTGCGGATTGGCGTACGCGACCGCGTTCCAGGTCTTGGTGTCGTTGTTGCGGTCGAAGTCGACGATGCGCGCCTTGTGTTTCAGCACAGCGTTGACGATCCCGGTGTCCGAGCCGGCGCGGTACCAGTACCACGTCACGTGGTTGCTGCCCGTGTTGGCCACGAAGATCGCGGCGTAGCGGTTGGCGCCCTGGACGCGGGTCAACGCGGTCGGCCGGTTCTTCGTGGTCACCTTGGACTTGATGTAGGTGAAGGTGCCCTCGTAGATCGTGAACGACTGCGCATTCGCCCCGGTGTTGGGGATCATGATCGTCGCGCACCGATCGCCTTGTGAGGTGGGGTAGCAGTCGAAGACCGTCGGGCGGTAGTGCTTGGCGACGGCGATGGCGACGACGCGGGCCGGTGTCAGGCCGGTGGCGATATACCAAGCCGATTTGTAGGCACCGCTGTTGGCGACCGCGGCGAGGCTGTAGCGGACCTTGCCCGTCGACACCGTGACGTGGATGTCGGTGGGCCGGGCGTGGCGGTCGGAGAGGGTCTTGGTCAGCTGGGTGAAGGTGAGGTTGTCGTACGCCCACCAGCCCGCCGAGGGGCTGGTGATCTCGCGATCCTCGCCCGGTCCGACTCCGGCGATGGCCGGTGCCGGCGCCACAACTGCTGCGAGCGCACCACCGGTGAGTGCAGCGACCGCAACGAGCGACGCGAGTTTCTTGGTCATACCTCTCCTCGGAACAGACGCGGTTCGAGCCGCGCCGGGATCAATGTGTGCCGCTGACGTTATTGATCACCAGCGCCCGAGGAATCGGCAGAAGTTCTCTCTAGGAACCGATCAGTGGGCCGACGTGACCGACATGTCGGAATCGCCGCCCGGGCCGGGCCCGGTGAGCGCGGCGGCCAGTTCGGCGCGATTGCGTACGCCGAGCTTGCGGTAGATGCGCGTCAAGTTCGCCGAGACGGTCTTCGTGCTGAGGAAGAGCGCCCGACCGATCTCGGCCGAGGTCTGGCCGGTCGCAGTCAGGGCGGCGATCTGGCGTTCGGTCTCGGTGAGATCTTGCGCGGCCGGCGGGCGGAGGCCGACCCGACCCAGCTCGGCCCGCGTCTTCTCTGCGAAGCCCGCTGCCCCCAGAGCTTCGAAGGCGGCCAGCGCCGCGGTGAGCTCGCGCCGGGCGAGCGACTTCTGCTTGAAGCGCCGGTGCACCTGGCCCTTGGTGAGCATCGCCCGGGCGCGGTCGAGGCGACGCTCGATGCGGTCGTAGAGCTCCAGGGATCGCTCGGCGGCGGCGAGGGCGCTGTCGGCGTCGCCCTGCTCGGCCCGCACGAGGGCCTCGGCGCGGGCGGCTGCGGCGAGCATTCCGACCCGGTTCAGGCGAGTGGCCGGCTCGACCATGGCCTGCAGCGCCCGCTCCGCGTCCGCCATCCGGCCGGCCGCGACCAAGGCCTCGATGTGGTCGCCGGCGAGCTGGCGCAGAGTGGGCTCGGCGGCATTGTTGGTCGCGAACAGTTCCTGGTAGCGGTCGAGGTCCTCGGCGGCAGCGTGGGCGTCATCCTGGACCAGCGCGCAGAAGCCCCGCAGCGCCCGGCCGCGTTGCTCGATGACACCGATGCCGGTGGAAACACCCCGCTCGATCTCCTCGTCTGCGGCGAGGACGGCCGACGCGAAATCGCCCCGGTAGGCCGCGAGCCAGGCCCGTTGAGTAGCGGCGCCGCGCACGTAGAAGGCGTTCTGCGACGTCTGGGCGAGGTCGATGCACTCCTGGATCAGTCGCTCAGCTTCGTCCCATCGTCCGGAGCGCACCTCGAGCTGGGACCGGCAGGCCAGCACGTAGCAGCGCGACGCTTCGTCGCTCTCCTCCAGGCAGAGCCGGTAGACGTAGTCCATCTGCTGGCGCGCGGCCGGGAATTCGTCGACCCACATCTGCAGGTAGAACAGCACCGAAACCGCGCGGTCGGACACCGGCACCGACAGGTCATTGCCCTGCAACTCGATGGCGCGGCGGCAGGACTCGAAGTCGGCGCCCTCGCCGGCATAGAACGTCGGGCCGAGCTGCGCGGTGAGGGCCTCACCGAGGCGGCGGGGATTCGGCGATGGTCCCTGCTCGAGCAGGGCGACGGCCGTGCGGGCGTGGGCCAGGGCGACCGCCCAGTCGTCGGCGTTCGAGACGGCCAGACCCATGTGGATGTCGGCGGTGAGGTCGAGATCGGCCTCCCCGGCGAGCACGAGTGCTTGCAGCTCGAGCGGCGTGGCGTGCGCCGGACCCTCCGTGTCGTTGACGACCCGCGCGAGGGCGTGCAGCGCCCGCGCCCGGTCCAGCGGTCCGGTGGCGCTCTCGGCGGTGGAGGTCAGCTCGTGCCGCGCCCGATCCGTCTCGCCCGACCGGAACAGCAGGTTCCCGAGCTGGATGCGGCGGACACTGAGCGCCGCACTGCTCGACGGAGTCGCGCGCAGCCCGAGCTGGCACGCATCGAGCGCCGCATCCAACGCCCCCCGGGCCAGCGCGCGGTCGCGAGCGACGTCGAGCGCAGCCGCGACGTCCTCGTCGGGCTCGTCGGCGCCGAGCGCGAGATGGCGGGCCCGCTCCTCCTCGCCGTTCACCACGTCGGCCAGCCGCGTGTGCAGACGCATTCGCTCACCGGCGGCGAGGCCGTCGTAGGCCGCGGCCGCGTAGAGCGGATGGGTGAACATGACGTCGTGGCCGTCGATGCGTACGAGCCCGGCCCGCTCCGCGGCGTCGAGGCTGTCGGCAACGCCGAGATCGCGAAGCTGGCGCAGGTTGGGACGCCGCAGGGCCGACGCCGCGGCCAGGCAGACGCGGGTGGGCTCGGGCAGTGCGGTGACGTGGCGGCCGACGAGTTCCGCGAGCGAGTCCGGCATCGGCACGGCGTCGTGACTGGTTTCGCGGTCGCGCTGCAACATGGCGCGGGCGACCTCGATCCCGAACAACGGATTACCGCCCGACGAGGTGACGGCCGCGCGCAGCACGCCGCTCGGTACGACCCCGCCGAGATGGTTGCGCAACAGTGCCTCGAGATCGCTCGGCACCATGGGCGGCACGGTCCACCGACTCACCTGCAAGGCGGCACCCAGATCGGCGATTAGATCCGGCGCCGCCTTGCCGGGCTCGGTGCGCAGCGTCAGCAGCAGGCCGACGCCGGTGGGCGGCAGTCGGCGCGCGGCGAACGCGAGGACATCGGCCGTCTGGGCGTCGAGCCACTGAATGTCGTCGATGCAGACGAACAACGGCTGTTCCTCGGCCAGGCGCTTCAGCAATCTTGTGAAGGCGACCGCGACCGCCTGCGGATTCGCCGGCGCCTTGTCGTCGGCGCGCAACAGCGCCGCGGACAAGGAGGCGGACTGCATCTCAGGCAGCTGGGCGATCTCGTCGTCGGTGACCTCGTCGCACAGGTCGATCAGCGCCGAGCCAATGAGCCGGACCTCGGACTGGGCGGGCTGGGCGCGCAGCACGCGCCCCCCGACACTGGCGGTGGCATCGACGAGCTGGTTCAGCAGGTAGGTCTTGCCGATGCCGGCCGGGCCCTCCAGCAGGAGGGCTCGAGACCGGGCGAGGACGGCGTCCAGCCACGGTCCCAGCGTGGCCGCAGCCGTCAACCGTGCCCCCCACCAGTGCGTCGCTCATCGGACGTACCGGGACGGCGCCGTCGCTGGGATTCTAGGGCCGGTGGCGCGGTCAGGCGCGCTGAGTCGAGGTCGCGGCCCGTCGGTGGTGAACCGAACCGCTGCGGACCTCGTGTATTAGGCATGACTCGTACCTCGGTTGCGGCCGGTTTCGTCGCCGCCCTGCTCGCCCTCACCGCATGCAGTTCGTCGAGCTCCTCCGGCAACAGCACGTCGTCGACGTCCGCCGGCTCAGGCGGATCGAGCGCGACCACCGCCTCGGGTCCCACGATCACGATCAAGAACTTCGCCTTCAGCGGCACGATGACCGTCAAAGCCGGCGCCAAGGTCACCGTCGTCAACGACGACTCGACCGCACACACGCTGACCGACAAGGCGACCAAGAAGTTCGACACCGGCAACATCACCGGCAACGGCGGGAAGGGCACCTTCACCGCCCCCACCAAGGCCGGCAGTTACCCCTTCGGCTGCACGTACCACCCGAACATGAAGGGGACGCTCGTCGTCCAGTGACCGCCGCCGCGGCCGCCGTCAGACCAGCGGGCGGCCGAAGCGAATCCGCAGCCGCATGTCCCACAGCAGCAGGTTGAACGGAAACCGGCGCACGAACATCGGCAGCCGCCGCTGCACGATGCCGATACACGCGAGCAGTCGGGTGAACCGCTTCTCGTCCTTCGCCGTCCACTCGAGCTGCATCTCGTCGCGGAAGCGCGCAGGTAGGAACCCGATGGTCACCCACGTGTTGAAGCGCGGGCTGCCGCGAAGTGCCCTCGGCAGGTGCTCGCGAGTCATCAGGCTGTGCAGGTACTGGCGCACCGGCTCGTCGATCGACACCCGCTCGACGGCCTGCGCCCAGTACGCGTCGAAGGCGCCGCGGTCCTTCGGCCACATGTCCGGCGTCACCTGCAGCGTCGTGCCGAACCGCGCCGCGTGGTCATAGAAGGCGTCGGCCTCGTCCTCCGGCATCGGGCCGTGCATGCGGGTGTAGATGTCGACCGAGCCGTAGTACAGGCAGGCCGCCACCCACAGCTGCAGGTTCCGGTCGAAGGCGTTGTACGCGACCGGGCTGGACTCGTCCGAGCGCACGAGCCGGTGCGAGCCGTTGACCGCCTCGCGGTAGCGGGCGCGTTCGTCGTCGGTGCCGAGCATGGCCACCGAGATATAGGTGAACGTGGTGCGGAAGCGTTTGATCGGGTGCCTGATGACCTGGCCGCTCTCGACCTTGCTCTCCACCACGCCGTAGCCCACCGGGGCCAGGGCGAGCTGCATGATCACGTTGGCGGTGCCGGCCAGAAATGCACCGACACCGTCGAGCTGGATCGGGTAGTCCAACCGCTCCGATCCCGTGATCGCCGCGCGGGAGCCGGTACGGGTCATCCCGGCTCCTTTCGTCGGCATCCTGGGACGGTAGCACCGGCTGTTGGCGGTCTGCCAGTTAGGTGAGGACGGTCGTCCTCAGATCCAGCCGCGACGCTTGAACGCGATGTAGAGGGCGCCGCCCACGAAGATCATCACGCCGATGGCGTACGGATAGCCGTAGTACCAGTGCAGCTCCGGCATGTGGGTGAAGTTCATGCCATAGATGGATGCGATCGTCGTCGGTGCGAAGCCGATCGCCGCCCACGCCGAGATCTTCTTGACCTCGTCGTTCTGCGCATTGCTGGTGCGGCTCAGCGCGGTCATTTCTTCGTTCTGCTTTTGCGCAACCAGGATCGAGTTCACCTGCAGGATGTCGCGCAGTAACACCCGGAAGCCATCGATACGCTCGATCACCTGCGCAGCGTGGTCGGCAACGTCGCGCAAGGCGCGGCGCAGCTCCTCGTCGACCTCGTACTTGTCGAAGCCGGCCTCGAGCGATTCGAGCATATGCACCAGCGGCTGGGCGGCCCGTTGGAAATCGACGACCTCGCGGGAAAGTTCGTAGATGCGTCGCGACACCGCGGGATCGCCGTCGAACACCTCGCGCTCGATCTCGTCGATGTCGTTCTCCAACCCGGCGACGACCGGTCCATATCCGTCGACCACCGCATCGAGGATCGCGTAGAGGACCGCCTCGGTGCCGTGGTTGAGCAACTTCGGGTCGTCCTCAAGCCGGCGCCGCACCACCGACAGGTCGGGGGACTCGGAGTGGCGCACGGTGACGACGAAGTCCTGGCCCAGGAAGATGTGCAGCTCGCCGAACTCCACCTCCTCGACGTCATCGAGGTAGCGGGCGGCGCGCAGGACGACGAAGAGGGTGTCGCCATAGCGCTCCAGCTTGGGCCGCTGATGGGCCGTGATCGCATCCTCGATCGCCAGCTTGTGCAGGCCGAACTCGTCGGCGAGTGACTTCAGCTCATCGGCGTCGGGACGGTAGAGCCCGATCCACGCCATACAGCCGGGGCGATCGCGCAACGCCTGGAACGTCTCGGCCAGGGTATGCGGCGAGGACGCCCGCTTGCCCTCGCAATACACGGCGCTGTCGACGAGGCCGGACCGCGGCAGCGCCTCCGGCGCGATCTGCTCCGCCACTGCCTCGGGCTTGCGGCGGCGGGGGATGCGCCGGATCAGGCTGACGCCAGGCATGCTGCGGCGCTCGGACATGAGTTGGACGATAGCCGCGCCCCGTGAACTGCGCCGAACAACGACGGCCCGGCGCTCAGCCCGGCTCGGCTCGGCTCTGCGAGCATCGTCGGTCATGACCCTGCTCCTGCGCCCGCTCGCGACGCTGCGCATCACCATCGAACGCCAGACGCGTCTCGACGGGTTGCCGATCGGCGGCCGGCTGGTCGGCGAGGCGGCCTCCTGCATGCTGGAGGGCGAGCGCGTCCGGGCGACTCAAGCCGGCCCGTCCAGCGACTGGCTGACGCTGCACACCGACGGCACCGTCAGCGTCGACGCGCGGCTGCTGCTCGTCACGCCGAGCGCCGCCCATCTCACCGTCAGGTATCGCGGCAAGGGCGCGGCACTGCCGGCGACGGGTGCGCCCGTGTACATCGTGCCGGTGTTCGAGACCGACGATCCCGACCTCACATGGCTCAACGGCGTGCAGGCGGTGGGCAAGGGCATCCGGGACGACGCAACGCTGGTCTATGAGATCTACGAGCTCGAGTGAGGGGCGACCGATGACGACGTCCGGGCCGCGGCACCTGGCGGTGGAGCTTCCCCGCCTCTCGGTTGCCGCGCTGACGTGGGGCCCACCCGACGGACCCCTCGCGCTGTGTCTGCACGGCTTCCCGGACACCGCCTGGAGCTGGCGGCACGTTGGCCCGGCGCTGGCCGCCGATGGGTGGCGCGTCGTCGCACCGTTCTCCCGCGGCTACGCCCCGACCTCGCTCGCGCCGGACGGCTGCTATCAGACCGGAGCTCTCGTCAGCGACGTCGTCGCGCTGCACGGGGCTTTCGGCGGGGACGACCGCGCCCTGCTCGTCGGGCACGACTGGGGGGCGTTGACCGCCTACGGCGTCGGGGGGTTCGCGCCTGACCTCTTCGCGCGGATCGTCGCGATGTCCGTGCCGCCGATCCCGACCTTCCAGCGCGTGCTGCGCGGCCGTCGCGGTGCGGTGCTCGGTCTTCGGCAACTGCGTCGTAGTTGGTACATCCTGGCCAACCAGGTTCCCGGTCTGCCGGAACGCGTGCTGCCTGCGCTGGTGCGGCGGCTGTGGTCGGCCTGGTCGCCCGGCTATGTCGCCGCGGCGGATCTGCGCCACGTTGCCGACGCGCTACCGGCCGGACCGCGGCGCACGGCCGCTCTGCGCTACTACCGTTCGTTCGCCCAGCCCTGGCAGCGTTCGTCGGTGTACCGCGCCGAGCAGCAAGCGGTGCTCGGCGTGCCGCGCGCACCGGTGCTGTACCTGCACGGCGAGCAGGACGGCTGTCTGCTGCCTGACATCGGCCGCGCGTCCGGCGGCGATCTTGCCTCCGGCAGCCGGGTGCGGCTGATCCCCGGCGCCGGGCACTTCCTGCAGCTCGAGCAGCCCGACCTGGTCCACGCCGAGATCGCCCGGTTCGCGAGGTGAGAGGGTAGCGCCGTGACCCTTTATGACATTCCGCTCCAGACCCTCGCCGGCGAGTCCACCACGCTGGCCGACTACGCCGGACGGCCCGTGCTCATCGTCAATGTTGCGTCGAAGTGCGGGCTCACCCCGCAGTACGAGCAGCTGCAACAAGTCCACGAGAAGTACGCACCGCGCGGGCTGACCGTGCTCGGCTTTCCCTGTAACCAGTTCATGGCGCAGGAACCCGGGACGCCCGAGGAGATCATGCAGTTCTGCTCGGTGAACTACGGCGTCACCTTCCCGATGTTCGCCAAGATCGACGTCAACGGTGCGGATCGGCATCCGCTCTATGAGCAGCTGGTCGCGAGCGCGGACGCCGACGGCGTGGCGGGCGACGTCCAGTGGAACTTCGAGAAGTTCCTCGTCGCGGGCGACGGCACCGTGCTTCGTCGCTTCCGGCCCGCGGTCGAGCCGCTCGCCGACGAAGTGGTCACCGCGATCGAGGCCGAGCTCGACCGCTAGGCCCTCGACGCCGACCCTGGCGGCTGGTTCAGTGGACCGATGCGCTCCCGCGCCCTCGACCTCGTCCACGCCCTTCCGACTTGACCCCTGAGGCTCGCTGGCGGCGCCCCGCAGCGAGCCTGAGAGGTCAGCGCAGGGACGGGGCCGGGCAGGATGGGGCCATGAAGGATCGCACCCCGCCGCCGGAATCACTGGATCCGATCGAGCGCGCGTCCGTCGAC
>JAOPVG010000294.1 GCA_025966255.1 Jatrophihabitans sp. | reverse complement strand
GCGGCGCTCGTGTGGAGTGATGAGACGGCCCGCCTGGCGCGTGAGCACAACGACGCGAACGTTATGGGCATCGGGGCCCGTGATCACCCCGAGGCCGACGTGGTGCGCTTCGTCGAGATCTTCGTCGGGACCCCGTTCTCGGAGGTGGAGCGACACAAGCGACGCCTTGCGCTCGTCGCCGAGTACGAGGCCACCGGCCGGATCGCGGGCCAAGAGACGACCTGAGCCAGGTGCCGTCGCGTCACCCCGGAAAGGTGATCTTCCGGGTCGGGGCCGTACGGGTTGATCGCCGGCCGGGCCGCGGCTGCTACTTCTCGCCCGCGGGACGCCAATTGCGGCGGACGATTATCGTGTCCCGTTCCGCCTCGGCGATATCGTCGTCGGCCGGGCGGTTGACGTCCCGGCCGCGCAGCGCGCCACTCACCCCGAGTTGCGAACGACCCGGGCCGACCAGATCGCGTAGCCCACGCTCGCTGGACTCGCGGGTCGGGCGTCGCCGGCGGGCCGGGTCGGCCGCGGCCGTCTCGGCCGTCTCGGGGGTCCCGGCGGTCCCGGGGGTCCCGGCGGTCCCGGCGGTCTCGGCGGTCTCGGCGGTCCCGCGCAGCGTCCCATCGGCGGGCGGTTGCGTGGCCTTCGGTGGCTTCGGCGCCGGTCGAGCCGCGACCGTGGGTTTCTTGGCCGGGGCGGCAGGCACCTGGCCGCCCGCCGCGGGACCCTGCGTGGCAGTGCCTCGACGCCGGTAGCGGCGCCGCGCCTGCCCCGGGTTCTCGCTCATCCCCTCACTCCGTTCGGGCATCCAGAGACGCTAGGCCGCCAAGTCGCTCCGCAAGCATCGCTCACGCCAAGCATCCTCTCGCACTCGGCGTGCCGAGTCCCACGGCACGGGGTATACAGACGAGAACCTGTTCTCATCTGTGGAGGGAAATTCGTGGCAACGACGCGACGGGTCGGACTGACTGCGCTCACGATCTCGGCTTTGGTGGGGGCGACGCTCACGTCGACGGTGACGTCCACATCGGCTGCAGCAACCACTGCGCCGTCGCACGCGTATCGCGCCGGCGACTACGCGGACGGCCAGGCGATGAGCATCCTGCCACCGGGCGAGAACGGTCTCGTCAACGTCCTGGACGCCGCCCAGTTCGAGCTGCTCGGCAAGCGCCCGGCCGCCAGCCAGGACCAGCTGGGCAAATACGCGAACCTGCTCTACGGCTACCCCACACTGACCGACTCGACGCTGAGCGACTACTACAACGACGAATCCTTCGGCGCGCTCCCGGCCGACATCACGCGCACCGAGACGCCGACGAGCGGCGTCACGATCTACCGCGACAAGCACGATGTCCCGCACATCTACGGCAACACTGACCAGACGATGGCGTTCGGCGCCGGCTACGCCCAGGCCGAGGACCGGCTCTTCCTGATGGACGTGCTGCGCCACTACGGCTCGGGCACGCTCGCGAGCTTCCTGGGCGCATCGTGTGAGTTCGAGCAGATGGATCACGACCAGCTGCTGCTCGCGCCGTACACGAAGGCGCAGGCGATCGCGCAGGTCAACGCCCTGCCGGCCGAGTACGGCGCTCAGGGCACGCTCGCAAAGTCGATGATCGAGAACTACGTGGCCGGCGTGAACAAGTACATCGAGGCCGCCACCCTCAACGTGCTGAAGCTGCCGGCCGACTACGTCGCGGCGATCCCGAACATCCTGCC
Source organism: Jatrophihabitans sp. (assembly GCA_025966255.1). Classification (GTDB taxonomy): domain Bacteria; phylum Actinomycetota; class Actinomycetes; order Mycobacteriales; family Jatrophihabitantaceae; genus Jatrophihabitans. Next base: position 3,720 of record JAOPVG010000294.1, on the reverse strand, counting down.
GCAGAAGTGGAACGTGGCCGACGTCGTCGCCATCGCCGGACTCATCGGCGGCATCTTCGGTCGCGGCGGCGGCAACGAGATTGCCAACGCCCACCTGCTGCAGTATCTGCAGAAGCAACTCGGCACCGCGGCCGGCGCCAAGGCCTTCACGGAGCTGAAGACGTCCAACGACCCGCTCGCCCCGAGCACGGTGGTCGACAAGTCCTTCCCGTACGAGATTCCCGGCCCGATCGACCCGGCTACGACCGCGCTGCCCGACTATGGCGTGCCGACGACGGGCGGCCCGGTCGCCACCGACCCGAACTGCAACCTGGCCAAGCCGAACCTGCAGGCCCTCTCGATCATCCAGGGCCTGTCGCAGCTGCCGAAGCACATGAGCAACGCGCTGGTCGTGAACGCCGATCACTCCGCGAGTGGGCACCCGATCGCGGTGTTCGGGCCGCAGGTGTCCTACTACGCGCCGCAGATCCTGTCGCTGCTCGACCTGCACTCGCCGAACTACGCCGCCGAGGGCGCATCGTTCCCCGGCACCGGCATCGTCGAGCTCGGCCGCGGCCAGGACTACGCGTGGTCGGCCACGTCGGCGGGGACTGACCTCATCGACCAACGGCTGGAGAAGGTCTGCAATCCGACCGGGGGCGCGCCGGCCGCACGCGGTGCGTACTACGAGTTCAACGGCCAGTGCCTGCCGATGACGGTCGAGCACTTCCAGGAGACCGCTCTCCCCAAGCCCGGCGGCATCGGCGCACCGGCCGTGCTGAAGCACAACATCTATCTGACCCGGCACGGCGTCGTCCAGGGATGGACGACCGCGCACGGCGCCCCCGTTGCCGTCGTGTCGCAGCGGTCGACGTTCAATCACGACGTCGATTCCGTGGTCGGCTTCCTCGGCTGGGGCCAGCCGGCGCTGACCCACGACGTGAAGTCGTGGATGGCGAGCGCGGCGAAGATCGGCTTCACCTTCAATTGGTTCTACGTCGACAACCGCGACACTGGCTACTTCGTCAGCGGCCTGGATCCGCTCCGCCCGTCCAACGTCGATCCCAACCTGCCGACATGGGGGACGGGCGGCTCGGAGTGGACGGGCTACCTCCCGCCCGCGCAGCACGTCCAGCAGATCAATCCGGCGCAGGGTTTCTTCGTCAGCTGGAACAACAAGCCTGCGCCTGGGTTTGCCGCGGCCGACGACCAGTACGGCTACGGCCAGGTATTCCGCTCGGTGTTGCTCGTGAACCAGCTCAAGGCGCAATTCGCGGCGCACGCCTCGAAGCTCAGCCGTTCCCAGGTCGTGCAGGCGATGGAAACCGCGGCCTCGCAGGATCTCGACGGCGTCACCGTGCTGCCACTGCTGCTGCAGTACCTGTCCGGACGGCCCCAACCCGCCGGCGTCACCGCAATGCTCGACCAGCTGCAGACGTGGATTGCCGACGGTGCGCATCGTCGCAAGGCCGCCGCCGGTGATCCGCAGTATGCGCACGCGGCCGCCGTCGCGATCGCCGACGAGCTGATGCCGAACCTGATCCAGGCGCTTTACGACCCGATCCTGGCAGCCGGTGGGGTCGGCTCGGCCGGCTCGAACGGCGGGGCGACGGCGCCGGGGTACAACGCGCTACCGATGCAGTTCGTCAACACGCCCAACTCCGGCGGGGCCCACCTGGGCAGTGCGTACGACGGCGGCTACGAGAGCTACCTGGTGGCGACGCTGCAGCAGCTGTTGGGTGGGACTCCGGTGGACGGTTTCGGCACCGAGATCACGGACAAGGAATGCACCGGCGGTCCGGCGACGTGCCCGGCCGCGGTTGACACCGCGCTGCAGAAGACGTTCGACTCGCTCGTCACGGTCAACAAGTCGTCCGCAGTCGGGACCTGGACGGCGTCCTCGGCGTCAGCGGCGGCCAAGCAGACGATGCCTAAATTCGATGCGATCGAGTTCCGCGCGCTCGGGCTCGTCGGTCAGCCGGCGATCGACTGGCAGAACCGGCCGACGTTCCAGCAGGTGATCGAGTTCCCGCGGCACCGCGCCCGCTGATTGCGAGGTGGGTCAGGTGAGGGCGAGCAGTTCGATGAACGTCCGGGCGGCCTGACCGCCGTCCTCGAGCGCGATCAGGAGCGCGTCCGGAACGTTCAGGTTGTTGAGCAGCGCGGCTGGCACGGCGGCAACTCCCGGCGCGGAGCCGGGCTTGGCCGCTGCCGCGTACAGCCGCTCCAAGACCGCTTCGGCAAGGTCGAGCTCGTCCATCGAGAACTCCCAGGGCAGCGCCCAGGGCCGGTTGAGGCACAGCAGCCGGATCGCGCCGGGCGAGTGTTCGCGCAGCAAATCGTCGACGAGCACGAGGTTGCCTGTGGACTTCGCCATCTTTGCGCCGTCGACCGAGACCACGCCCGCCCGCAGCCAGCCGCGGGCGAACGGCGCGACACCGGTCGCCGCCTCGGCCAGTGCGGCCTCGCAGGCGTGATGCGGGTACGCGAGGTCGTTGCCGCCGCAGTGCAGGTCGACGGTCGAGCCGAACAGCGCCAGCACCATCGCCGCGCACTCGGCGTGCCATCCGGGCCGTCCGTCGCCCCAGGGGCTGGGCCAGCTCACCTCGTCGTCGGGCGTCGCCGCCTGCCACACCGCGATGTCGAGCGGGTCGTCCTTGTCCGGATCGTCGGGGTGGTCGTGGAACTCGGCCGCCCGAGCCAGTGCGGTCTCGCGGTCGAGTCCGGCACTGACGTGGGCCTGGGACGTGCGTGCGTAGACCGTGCCACCGCGCTCGTACGCGGCGTCGTGGTCGAGGAGCGCGGCGGCGAGCTGGATGACGTGCCCGATGTGCTGCGCGGCGCTGGGTGCGAGGTCGGGCGGGCGCACCTGCAGCGTGGCCATCGTGCCTTCGAACGACGCGCGCTGCAGCGTGGCGAGCATGGTGTGCGACTCGCCGCGGCGCCGGGCCTCGGCGAACAGCACGTCGTCGACGTCGGTGACGTTGCGCGCGACGGTGACCGTGTGGCCGTGCCAGCGCAGCACCCGGTCAGCGGCGTCGGCCCAGATGTAAGTGGCGGCGTGGCCCAGGTGCGTGACGTCGTAGGGCGTGATGCCGCAGACGTACATCCGGACGTGCCCGACCATCGGCAGGCTGTGTTCGCCGAGCCGGAGACGCATCGGTGGGCCAGTGAGGCGGGACGGATTCACGTAGTGCATCCTGCCAGCGACGGCGGTTCAGCTGCAGGGGGCCGGTGATCAGCCGCTATCCTTGGTGCGGCCCGGTGGACGACCGGGCCGCGCGCGGGCGTAGCTCAATGGCAGAGTCTCAGTCTTCCAAACTGATTACGCGGGTTCGATCCCCGTCGCCCGCTCCACCGAATCCCGGTCCCGACCGGACGGAACGGACGCTGCCGTCCGGTTGACGAGAGGCGGACATTACGGTGGATCGTCGACCTAAAACGCATAATTCGCCCGGCAACTAAGCGTCATTGCGTTGCACCAAGAGTAATAGCTGACCACTAGGCGTGAGCCTGTATTACTGCAAGTAATATTCAGCCACCCGGAACGGTCAATTATGACTGGCCGTGGCGGCGTGCTACGCCCTGTGACCTGACATTAACAATACCGTTGGTAGTCGACCGCGGCAATATGGAACGTTCCAACAGGGAAGTCCCGCCAAGATTTGGCGTTTTGCTTGGCCCGCGATGGTTAGAGAGTTAGTCTCGGCCCCGAGGTGAAAGAGGCGCCTCGAGAAACGG
>JAOPVG010000285.1 GCA_025966255.1 Jatrophihabitans sp. | reverse complement strand
CTGCCGCCGCCGAGCAGGAACGCGCCGAACACGGCGCCGCCGATGAGGATGGCCGAGTAGACCGCCGACTCCAGGCCGAGCGAGATGCCGGACAGGATCACCGTCGCCGCACCGGTGAGCGAGGTGTCCGCGACGTCCTTGACCGGACGACGAACCGTGTCGGTGAAGTACCCGGTGATCTGCTGGATCAGCACGGCCAGCACGATGCCGATGAGGACGGCGACGAAGGCGATGATGGCCGGGTTGCCGGTGGCGTCGCTGACGTGGCCCGGGAGGTCGTTGAACGACGTCGGCAGGAACACGAAGGCCGCGATGAGGACAAGCACGAGCGAGGTCGTCGCGGTGATGAAGAAGCCGCGGTTGATCGGCACGAGGCCGTTGCGGTCCTTCGTCTGCAGCTTGGTGGTGAGGATGCCGACGACGGAGCTGACGATGCCGATCGCGCCGATGATCAGCGGGAGCAGCAGGCCCTTCGCGCCGAAGGCGGTCTGACCCAGGATCAAGGCCGCGACCAGGGTGACGGCGTAGGACTCGAACAGGTCGGCCGCCATGCCGGCGCAGTCACCGACGTTGTCGCCGACGTTGTCGGCGATCGTCGCGGCGTTGCGCGGGTCGTCCTCGGGGATGCCCGCCTCGACCTTGCCGACGAGGTCGGCGCCGACGTCCGCGGCCTTGGTGAAGATGCCGCCACCGACACGCATGAACATGGCGAGCAGGGCGCCACCGAAGCCGAAGCCCTCGAGCACCGTCGGGGCGTTGGAGTTGTAGGCGAAGAGCACGACGCTGGCACCGAGCAGTCCGAGGCCGACGGTGAGCATGCCGACGATGCCGCCGGTGCGGAACGCCACGTGCAAGCCGCGCTCGCGGCCTCCGCCCCGCGCCGCCGCGGCTACGCGGTCGTTGGCCTGGGTCGCGAGCGTCATGCCGATGTAGCCGACCAGCGCAGAGAACACCGCGCCGACGATGAAGAACAGGGCGCGGCCGAACTGCACGGAGAAGCCACCGCGGTTGACGGGCAACACCAGCAGCAGGAGGAAGACGAGCACCGAGAAGACGGCCAGGGTGCGGAACTGGCGGTTCAGGTAGGCCCGGGCGCCCTCCTGGACGGCCTTGGCGATCTCCTGCATCTTCGGGGTGCCCTGGTCGGCCTTGAGCACCTCCTTCACCAGCATGTAGGCGAAGACGAGCGCGGCGATGGCGATCAGTCCGATCACCGCCACTACTGCGTGTTCGCCGGAACTGATTCCGGGTTCAGCAGCCAACAGGTGCGAGGCCATGCAACTCCCCTATGTCTATGTGGTGATCTCGACGTCGACGCGCGGATCGGCGGCAGAAAAGATGCGCCTGGGGGTCGCGATGAGCAACGCCCGGCGCTGACCGGCGGAGTTTAGCCCGCGCGCTCGGAGTCGCAGGCGCCCGGGTGGGGTGCCGTCAGGCGGACAGCGACTGAACGGCCTCGTCGACCGTCGGGTGGATCGAGAAGACGCCGTCGAGGCCGGTGATGGTGAACAGCTTCAGGATCCGCTCGTGGCTGCACACCAGGGGCAGCGAGCCGCCGCTGTCCGTGGTGGCCGCGCGGGCTTCGACGAGCGCGCCGAGGCCGGTGGAGTCGAGGAACGCGACGTCGGACAGATCCACGACGACGGTGTTCACCCCGGACTGCAGCAGCTCGGTCAGGCTCTCCTTGAGCGCGGGCGCCGAGTAGACGTCGACCTCCCCGCTGACCGCGACGACGGGCACGCCGCCGACCGACTGGCGAGAGACCGAGAGCTCCACGTGCGTCCACCCACTTCGTCGTTGTCCGGGCCACTTGGGATCATGGCTGCCAGGCGGCCTCAGCCAGCATGCCACAGGCGCCGAAGGGGGGTGAGCCGGTGCGCGAGTTGCTCGATCGGCTGGTGCTGGGCGGCCCGCCGGGGGAATCGCCGGTCACTCACGTCGAGGAGTTGCCCGAGCGCCTGGGCACCACGGTTCCGTGGCCGGGATGGGTTCCGGACCTGCTCCGCGAGCGTTTCGCGGCCCGCGGCGTGGCTGAGCCGTGGTCGCATCAGGCCGCCGCGGCGTCCGCGGCCCAGGCGGGGCGCTGCGTCGTCGTCGCCACCGGCACCGCATCCGGCAAATCGCTGGCCTACCAGCTCCCGGCCCTGACGGCGCTGCTCGGCGACGACAGGTCCCGAGTGCTGTACATCTCGCCGACGAAGGCGCTGGCCGGCGACCAGCTGCGGGCACTGACCTCGCTGGAGTTGCCCGACCTGCGCGCGGCCACGTTCGACGGGGACACCGCGATCGCCGAGCGCGACTGGGTGCGCGCGCATGCGAATTGGGTGCTGACCAACCCCGACATGCTGCATTACGGCCTGCTGCCGGGGCATGCGCGGTGGGCGTCATTCTTCCGGCGGCTGCGGTACGTGGTGGTGGACGAGTGCCACAGCTACCGCGGCCTGTTCGGCTCCCACGTCGCGCAGATCCTGCGCCGACTGCGGCGGGTGTGTGCGCTGTACGGGTCGGCGCCGGTCTTCGTGCTCGCGTCAGCCACGGTGTCCTCGCCGGCGGTGTCGGCTTCCCGGCTGGTCGGGTTGCCGGTGGAGGCGGTCACCGACGACGCCTCGCCGCACGGCTCGACCGTCTTCGCGCTCTGGGAGCCACCGCTCACCGCGCTGCGCGGCGAGCACGACGCCCCGGTGCGGCGGGCGGCCGGTGCTGAAGCCGGCCGCGTGCTCGCCGACTTGGTAGTGGAGGGCGCCCGCACGTTGGCCTTCGTCCGGTCCCGCCGCGGGGCGGAGTTCGCCGCGCTGGGCGCGGCGCGGCATCTTGCCGAGGCCGGGTTGGCCGACCTGGTCCCGCGGGTCGCGGC
>JAOPVG010000282.1 GCA_025966255.1 Jatrophihabitans sp. | reverse complement strand
GAGGACGCGCTGCGCGTGAGACGGATCAGGCGAGTGCGGGAGGGGCGGCCGCCAGCCGCGCGGCAAACACCCCGTGACGCGACGGGAGCTGCGTGAGCGCGGACATGCGCCCAGTTTATCGGCGAACCTCCACCCCCGATGCCGCAGGCCGTCGTCGCGGCCGGCACTCTGCCCGCGGACCGCCTGATTCGGCGTCCCTACTGGCGCTGGGCGCGGGCACTGGCGTAGAGGCAGACCGCGGCGGCGGCGGCGAGGTTGAGGCTCTCGGCGCCGCCGTAGATCGGGATGCGGACGAGATGATCAGCCGCCTGCATAACCGATTCGGGCAGACCGTGCGCCTCGTTGCCGAACAGCCACACCGACGGCGCGGCCAGGATGCCCTCGTCGACGAGGTGATCGAGGTCCGTAGTGCCGTGTCCGGTAGCGGCTAGGGCGGTCCGGCCCCCCGGCTCGGCGAGCAGGTCGGCGACCGGCGTCTCGACGACCGGCAGGTGGAACAGGCTGCCCGCGCTGGCTCGTACGGCCTTGCCGTTGTACGGATCCACGCCACCGTCGAGGAGCACGGCGTCCGCACCGGCGGCGTCGGCGGTGCGAATGATCGTCCCGAGATTGCCGGGCTCGTTGGGGTCGGTCAGGGCGACGAGCAGCTTGGGTGAGCGAGCGAGGACATCGGCGAGAGTCGGCTGCGTCAGGTGGCACACCGCGATCAGCCCCTGCGGCGTGACCGTCTCGGACAGCGCGGCGGCGTCCTTCGCCGAGATCTCGGCGACGTCGGCGCCGGTCAGCAGGTCCGCGTGCCGCTCGATCGCCTCGGCGGTCGCGAACAGCTCGACGACGGCGTCGGCCCGCAGGGCCGCGCGGACGGCTTGCGCTCCCTCGGCGAGAAAACGCCCGGTCTCGCGCCGCGCGGACCGTCTGGTGAGACGTCGCGCGGCGGCGAGCCGGGCGTTCGAGCTGCTCAAGCGGGACGCGTGCGACCCGCTCATCGGCGGGGCAGGTTAGGCAGCCGGGGACTGGGCTGCGGCGCCGCCGATGCCTTCGGCGACCACCGCTGCGCGGGCGACCTCGACCAGCGCGCTGAAGGCGACCGGGTCGGTGACGGCGAGGTCGGCGAGGACCTTGCGGTCGACGGTGACCTCAGCCAGGCGCAGGCCCTGGATGAACCGGTTGTAGGTCATGTCGTCGGCGCGGCAGGCAGCATTGATGCGGGTGATCCACAGCTGGCGGAAGTCGCCCTTGCGCTGCTTGCGGTCGCGGTACTGGTAGGTCGCGGAGTGGAGCAGTTGCTCCTTGGCCTTGCGGTAGAGACGCGAGCGCTGCCCGCGGTATCCGCTGGCGGCTTCGAGGGTGCTCCGGCGCTTCTTATGGGCATTTACTGCCCGCTTGACGCGTGCCACGGTGTGTTCCTTGGAGTTCGGGCCGTCCGCTCATGCGGAGGGCGGGATGGTCGGGGCGGGGGGCGCTGGTGGCCTAGCGGCCGAGCAGCTTCTTCACCCGACCCACGTCGTGGGGCGAGATCGGCTTGGTGCCGGAGAGGCGGCGCGTGAGCTTCGAGGACTTGTGCTCGAGGTTGTGCCGCATGCCCGCGTGCTGGGCCAGCAGCTTGCCGGAGCCGGTGATCTTGACGCGCTTCTTGATCCCGCTGTGAGTCTTGTTCTTAGGCATCGGTGGATCCTTCTATTCGGTTACTTCAGGCTCGGGCTCTGCGACCCGGCCGATGCGAGTGGTCTTCGTGGATCGGTGCGGCGCGACGACCATGACCATGTTCCGGCCGTCCTGCTTGGGTGAGGATTCGACGAAGCCGAGATCGACGATGTCTTCAGCAAGCCGCTGCAGCAGGCGGAACCCCAACTCGGGGCGGGACTGCTCGCGGCCGCGGAACATGATCGTGACTTTGACCTTGTCCCCCGCTTTCAGGAACCGCTCGACGTGACCCTTCTTGGTCTCGTAGTCGTGCGAGTCGATCTTCGGACGCAGCTTCATCTCTTTGATGACGGTGAGTGCCTGGTTACGCCGTGCTTCGCGAGCCTTCTGCGCGCTCTCGTACTTGAACTTGCCGTAGTCCATGAGCTTGCAGACGGGCGGGCGCGCCATCGGTGCGACCTCGACCAGATCCAAGTCCGACTCGGCCGCAAGTTCGAGGGCTTTGCCGATCGGCACGATGCCGACCTGCTCGCCTTCGGGGCCGACGAGACGTACTTCTGGGACACGGATCCGGTCGTTGATCCTCGGTTCGGAACTGATGGGACCTCCTTGGGTCGATCTGTTGTATTCCATTGGCCGGCGCGCCGCGGGACGTTCCGGAAAGCAAAACGGCCCCACTGCGCAAGGTGCGCACGGGGGCCACAACACTGCCGACCGGTCCACGCTGCCCAACGGGCAACGCTCGACATCCCGACCGAGGTCGGGTGTCGTGGACCGGACCCGGCGCGCCTGATGGTTCCAGCGGCACGGGTGGGAGGCTTGAGGCTTCCGCTTGCACACCCCCGCCGGAAGCGGAGGCTGGTCGCAATGACAGGGTAACAGCGTGGCCAAGAGCAACCCAAACCGCGCAGTAAGGGGCAACGCTGTGTCGACGACTGGAATTCCGGGGAGCGGGTCGCGCGAACACCCGCTCGACGCGATCCCGCTGCCTGCCCACGGCTTCGAGACCCTCGACCTGCCCGTGCGCGAACTGGCGAGCGTGCCGGCGGCGGAGGTGATCAGTCGGGTGGCCGTGATCTTGATGAACGCGACGGCCGAGAAGCTCGGGCTGGTGCCGGGCGAGGAGCCCGACATCGACCTCGACGAAGCGCGTCGGCTCATCGAGGCCCTGGCCGGGCTGCTGTCGACCTCGCAGGAATACCTCGGCCCGCATCGTGAGCCGATGCTCGAAGGGCTGCGCACCCTGCAAAAGGCGTTCCGCGAGGCTTCGGTCTACCCGGACGAGCCGGGAAAGGGCCCCGGCGAGCAGCTGCTGAGCTGAGCTGAGCCGGCCGGGACCGTCGCGCAGCTGACCGGCCCGGACCGGGCCGGTCAAATGGCGCTGCCACGGCTCCTGGGCGCGAATTTCGCTGGCCGCTGACCGGGTTGGTCGAAGTTGTCAGAGGGCGCAGGCAGACTGGCTACGTGCCTCAGTTCTCCCTCGCTACCCAGGCGTGGCTCGACGGCGCCTTCGTCGCGCCCACGCCGGCCCAGGTCGGCGCGTGGGAGGCCGTCGCGCGCGGTGAGCACACGCTGGTCGTGGCCCCGACCGGTTCGGGCAAGACCCTGGCCGCCTTCCTTT
>JAOPVG010000258.1 GCA_025966255.1 Jatrophihabitans sp. | reverse complement strand
GATCACGACCAGGCCGGCCGACACCAGAAGTGCGCCGTCCAGGCCATTGAAGGAGTCGATGAAGGCGACGATCACGCCGCCCGCGCCTGCACTGTGCACAACAAGCCCATCGGGAGTGCCACCTCGCGCCACCTTGATGACGGCCTTCTCCGCATCGACCAGCTGCGGGCCGGTGACGCTCTTGCCCTTGTCCTTGCCGACGAGTGGCACCGATACCGCAGCGACCTTGCCGGTGTCGCTGTACTGGGGCGCGCCGACCTGATCGGCGGCGACGCCCTTGATCTTCTTGAAGTCCAGGACGTCGGCAACGATCTTTTGCTTGTCGGCTGCGGTCAGGTCGACGTTCGCGCGCTGGTAGACGACGAAGCCGGGGATCGTCTGGACGCTGTTGAACTTCTCGGCCTCGTTCGACACCTTGGTCGAATCGGCGGAACCCGGCAGGAACGCAGAGTTGTCGTTCTTCTGGACGTCGGCGAGCTTGCCCTGGTAGGCACCGCCGGCAAGTCCGAGGATGAAGAACAGGATGGCGAGCCCCAACAGGACCCATCGGGTATTCGGCCGGCGCGGCGGAGCCGAACTGGTTCTTCCAGGGGCTTCGTCGATCATCGTCATTTTCGTTCTCCTCAAGGGTTCGCAAGACCGTACCGAGAAGCACCGACACCTATCGAGGGGGTTTAGCCCCTATTCATCCCTGACATTTGTCCTGGGTCCGGAAACCGGGTCGGTATCTTGGGGTCGTGACCGATCTGTGTTTCATTCGTGCTGGCCTCGTGCCCTATGAGCAGGCCTGGGCGCGGCAGCGCGAGATCCATGCCGAGGTCGTCGCCGGCACCGCGCCCGACACCGTCCTGCTGCTGGAGCATCCGCCCGTCTTCACCGCCGGGCGCCGCACCGAGCCCTGGGAGCGGCCGGCCGACGGCACCCCGGTCATCGACGTCGACCGCGGCGGCAAGATCACCTGGCACGGGCCCGGTCAGCTCGTGGGCTATCCCATCGTCCGACTCGCCGATCCGATCGACGTCGTCGCCTACGTCCGGCGCATGGAACGCATGCTCGTCGACGTCTGCGCCGAGGTTGGAGTACGTGCCGGCCAGGTCGAGGGACGCAGCGGCGTTTGGCTGCCGGCTGACTCCGCCCGTCCCGAACGAAAGATCGCGGCGATCGGCATCCGCGTAGCCCAGGGCGTCACCCTGCACGGCTTTGCGATCAACTGCGATCCCGACCTCACCTGGTTCGACCGCATCGTGCCCTGCGGGATCAAGGACGCGGGCGTCACGTCGCTCTCGGCCGAGTTGGGCCGCGACGTTCCCGTCGCCGAGGTGCTGCCCCTGGTGGAGGAGCATTTGCCGGCTCTGCTCGCCGGCGTGACGGGCGCCGTCACGGGCGCCGTCTGAAACCCGGCCAGTGGCCAGACACGTCCGGTCCGTCGACGCACAATCGCGAGTGTCCCGTGTCGTCCCGTTGGTCCTGGTCTGGCTCAGCGGTCTGGCCGCGGGTTTCTTCGGTCTCGTCGGCGCGACGGCCCGCTTCGGCTGCGTGGCCAGCGACCACCGGCTCGCGTAACGGCCGGCCGGGTGACATGTCCACTACGGCGTAGGCTCGACAGGTGACCGCAGTCCGCCCCACGCCCCCTGCCGGACGCCGGCTCCTCCGCATCGAGGAGCGCAACACGCGGACGCCGATCGAGCGCAAACCGGAGTGGATCAAGACCCGCGCGAAGATGGGTCCGGAATACACCGAGCTCAAGGCGCTCGTGAAGTCCGAGGGCTTGCACACCGTCTGCCAGGAAGCGGGCTGCCCGAACATCTACGAGTGCTGGGAAGACCGCGAGGCGACGTTCCTCATCGGCGGCGACCAGTGCACCCGCCGCTGCGACTTCTGCCAGATCGACACCGGCCGACCGCAGCCGCTCGACCGCGACGAGCCGCGGCGCGTGGCCGAGAGTGTCGCCACGATGAACCTGCGGTACGCGACGATCACCGGCGTGGCCCGCGACGACCTTCCCGACGGCGGCGCCTGGCTGTACGCGGAGACCGTGCGCCAGATCCACATGGTGAACCCGGGCACCGGCGTCGAGTTGCTCGCGCCGGACTTCAACGCGATCCCGGAACTGCTGGCCGAGGTGTTCGCGTCCCGCCCGGAGGTGTTCGCGCACAACATCGAGACCGTGCCGCGAATCTTCAAGAGCATCCGTCCCGGGTTCCGTTACGAGCGCTCGCTCGACGTCATCCGCGCCGCGCGGGCCGACGGCCTGGTCACCAAGTCCAACCTCATCCTCGGCATGGGCGAGGAACGGGCCGAGATCAGCCAGGCACTGCAGGACCTCTTCGACGCCGGCTGCGAGCTCATCACGATCACCCAGTACCTGCGCCCGTCCCCCAAGCATCACCCGGTCGAACGCTGGGTGAAGCCCGGCGAGTTCGTCGAGCTGCGCGAGGAGGCCGAGGACATCGGCTTCGCCGGCGTCATGAGCGGACCACTCGTCCGCTCGTCATACCGCGCCGGCCGCCTCTACACCCAGGCCATCGAAGCCCGCGCCTAAACGCGCGTCGGGCGATGGCCCCCGAGCGCAGCGAGCGGGTCAGCTCGAGAAACGGGCTTGGCGGACTAAGCGACCGTCCCGTACTGCACCGCGCTGGACCAGACCGCCTGATAGCGGATGCCGTCGCGCGGGGTGGCCGCGGCGTACTGCATGTGATTCCCGGCGTAGATCGCGACGTGGTAGGCGCCGCCCCCGCCGAGATAGAACACGAGATCGCCCGGCCGCGCCTTCGCGGCAGAAATGATGCGCATGCCCTTCATCCGCCGTTGCGCCTCGGCGTTGTGCGGCAGCGTCTTGACCTTGGCCACCGCATAGGCGTACGCCGTGTAACCGGAGCAGTCGAAACCACTCGACGGGGTCGAGCCGCCCTCCACGTAGCGCGCCTTGCCGACGTAGCGCTTGGCCACGGCGATGATCCGCGCGCCCGGACTCTGCGCTACGTGCGTCACCGGCCGGGTGGCGAGAATGGTGACCGGACCGGTGGTGTGATTGCCCCGCGAGCCCGTCTTCACCGAGACGGCGCTCTTCCTCCACGTGAACGAGAACGTGTAGGCGTGCCGGCCCGTCACCTTGTACGTCTTATTGACGGACGGGCTCACCTGGTTGGCAACGACGCGACCGGTGTACGTCCCGGCGACGTAGAACACGACAACGACCGACGCCGCGGGCTTGGCCGGGTCGTACGCCCAGCCCTTGACGGTCACCCGGTGGGCGACGGTGTCCTGGATTGCCGAGCTGATGCCGCCCGCCGGATGCGTCGCGGCCTGTGCGGCGCCAGCGGGAAGGAGGTACATCGCGCCTGCCAACAGGCCGAGGACAAGCAGGCCTCGTCGGATCATGTCGAACACCCTCCAGCCCGGCACCGGGCCCGGCGCACCTGCGGAGTATGCATAACGAATCGGTCACCTGGCAAACGCAGACTTTACGAGCGGCACTCCTCGGCGGTCCGCGCGGCCGCGCATCTATCCTGAGCGCATGGCCAAATCCGCCGGGTCCGGCAAGCCCGCGAAACTTAGTGGTGCCGAGAAGAAGGCGGCCCGCGTCGGCAAGCGCGCGCGCCGCCGCGAATCGATCCGCAACGTACGGCAGGCGTTCACCCTCACCAGGCAGAAGGACCCGAAGTTCGTTCCGTACCTCGTGCTCTTCTCCGTGCTGGCCGCGGCGATCGTGTACGTCATCGCGTTGCTGGTCAGCGGGTCGTACTACGTGCCGATCCCGCTTGCGCTCGTCTTCGGGCTCGTTGTGGGGATGTTCGTCTTCTCGCGGAGGGCGCAACGATCGATGTTCGCCCAGGCCGAAGGACAGGCCGGCGCGGCCGGCTGGATGCTGCAGCAACAGCTGCGCGGCGACTGGCGGCTGACCCAGGCGGTTGCGGGCACCACCCAGCTCGACGCCGTGCACCGTCTGGTGGGACGTCCCGGTGTCGTACTCGTGGGCGAGGGCGCGCCGCATCGCGTCCGCGGCCTGCTGGCGCAGGAGAAGAAGCGCACGGCGCGCGTCGTCGGCGACACCCCGATCTACGACATCACGATCGGTACCGACGAGGGCGACCTGCGCCTGTCGAAGCTCAACCGGTACCTGCTCAAGCTGCCGGCCAACCTGTCCAAGGAGCAGGTCGGCGCGCTGGAGAAGCGGCTCTCTGCCCTCGGCGGGGCCCGCGCCCCGCTGCCCCAGGGTCCAATGCCTCAGGGCACGAAGATGCGCAACGTCCAGCGGACCGTCCGGCGCCGATCCTGACGTGACCAAGCGCAGCGAGCGAATCAAGGTCTCCTGGTCATGACGGCGCCGCAGGCCTACCGCGGCGCCAATCTCGGCTTGCCCCAGACGGGCTCCGGCTCGCTCGCCCCGACCGGCGCCCGCCTGGGCGCGTTCCTGGTGGACGCGTTGGCGTCGACGCTGGTGGCCGCTCTCTTCGTTCACCACAAGGGGGGCGACAACTCGTTCGCCGCCAAGCTCCCCGGCTCGTGGAGCCTGATCCCACTGGCCCTGGACTACGTCCTCGGCATCCTCGTCGCGGGCCGGACGCTCGGGATGTACCTGTTCTCCCTTCGCGTCGTGCGCGTCGATAGGTTGGCGGCCGTGGACCCCCTCCGAGCGATCGTCCGTACGCTGCTGTTGTTCCTGCTCGTTCCCGCCGTGGTGTTCGATCGCGACGGGCGCGGGATGCACGACCGCCTCACAGACACCGCAGTTGTCAGGGCCTGAGGCATGAACCACCATGAGCGCCGCGAAACATTCCGGAAACACTTGAGACATGGGCCAGCAACCACAAAATCGTACGGTCGCGGCTCCAACCCTGTTCAACGGAGGACGGATGTTCACTAGTCCCGACGAGGTCTTGAGTTACGTCAAGAACGAGGGTGTCGAGTTCATCGACGTCCGGTTCACGGACCTCCCCGGTCAGCAGCAGCATTTCAACGTGCCGGCCGCCACCCTGCCCGCCGATTTCTTCACCGAGGGCGCCATGTTCGACGGTTCGTCGATTCGCGGTTTCGCCGCGATCCACAAGTCGGACATGAAGCTGATCCCGGATCCGGCGACCGCGTTCGTGGACCCCTTTCGCAAGGCGAAGACGCTCAACCTGAACTTCTCGATCGTCGAACCGCGCACGGGTGAGCCCTACGAGCGCGACCCGCGCCAGGTCGCCGCCAAGGCTGAGGAGTACCTCAAGTCGACGGGCATCGCCGACACCGCCTACTTCGGCCCCGAGGCCGAGTTCTACGTCTTCGACGACGTGCGTTTCCAGACCGCGCAGAACGAGGGTTACTACCACATCGACTCGATCGAGGGCGCCTGGAACACCGGCCGGGTGGAGCAGGGCGGCAACCGCGGATACAAGACTCGCTATAAGGGTGGTTACTTCCCGTTACCGCCGGTCGACCACTTCGCCGATCTGCGCGACGAGATGAGCACCGCGCTCATCAACGCCGGCCTCGAACTGGAGCGCGCGCACCACGAGGTCGGCACCGCGGGTCAGGCCGAGATCAACTACAAGTTCAACTCGCTGCAGGCCGCGGCCGACGACGTCCTGAAGTTCAAGTACATCATCAAGAACGTGGCCTGGGCGGCGGGCAAGACCGCAACGTTCATGCCCAAGCCGCTCTTCGGCGACAACGGATCGGGCATGCACTGCCACCAGTCGCTGTGGAAGGACGGCTCGCCGCTGTTCTACGACGAGCTGGGCTTCGCCGGGCTGTCGGACACCGCGCGCTACTACATCGGCTGCCTGCTGCACCACGCGCCGTCCCTGCTGGCGTTCACCAACCCGACGGTGAACTCCTATCACCGCCTGGTGCCCGGCTACGAGGCTCC
>JAOPVG010000248.1 GCA_025966255.1 Jatrophihabitans sp. | reverse complement strand
GCTGCTCCTCGTCGGCGGTGGGTCGGTCGCGTTCGTGGCGAGCGCGACGCCAAGTCAGAGCAAGGTCGCGCCGCTTCTGGGTCATCGATGGCGCGTCGTGCATGTTGCGCACGCGAACGACTACAGCTGTCGACGACGCTCGAAAACTGGACAGTAGCGACGCTTGAAAAGTGAACACTCGACGATTGGAGAGTGATCACTTTGGAGGACTGGGCGCTGATCCGCAGGCTCGTCGCGGAAGGGGTTCCGAAGGCGCGGGTCGCGCAGCGACTGGGGGTGTCGCGGACAACGGTGGTGAAGGCGGTGTCCTCGGATGCGCCGCCGAGGTATGAGCGGCGGGTGGCGCCGACGAGCTTCTCCCCGTTCGAGCAACGGGTCCGGGCGTTGCTGGAAGACGATCCGGATCTGCCGGCGACGGTGCTCGCTGAGCGCGTCGGGTGGACCGGGTCGATCACGTGGTTTCGGGAGAACGTGAAGCGGTTGCGTCCCGAGCACCGCAAGATCGATCCGGCTGATCGGCTGGTCTGGGAGCCGGGCGATGCGGCGCAGTGCGATCTGTGGTTCCCGCCGCGCAAGATCTCGCTCGAGGACGGCACCGCCAAGTCGCTGCCGGTGCTGGTGATCACCGCGGCGCACTCGCGTTTCATCACTGCCCGGATGATCCCTACCCGCAAGACCGAGGATCTGCTGCTCGGGTCGTGGGAGCTAATCGCCCAGCTCGGGCGAGTGCCGCGACGGTTGATCTGGGACAACGAACCCGGTATCGGTCGAGGCCAGCGCAGGGCTGAAGGGGTCGCATCGTTCATGGGGACCCTCGCGACCCGGCTGGTGCTGCTCCCGCCCAAGGACCCCGAATCGAAGGGGATCGTCGAGCGCCGCAACGGCTGGTTCGAGACCTCGTTCATGCCTGGCCGATCCTTCGACTCACCGCTGGACTTTAACGACCAGTTCGCCGACTGGCTGAGCAGAGCGAACCGGCGCGAAGTTCGCACCATCGGTGCGGCACCGATCGATCGCCTTGATGCTGACCGAGCCGCGATGTTGGCGTTGCCGCCGGTGGTGCTGCATCTGGGCTGGCGCAACAGGGTCCGCCTCGGACGCGACTACTACGTCCGCCTGGACACCAACGACTACTCCGTCGACCCGAACATGATCGGCCGCCTCGTCGATGTCAGCGCCGACCTCGACCGGGTCAAGGTCCGCGCAGACGGACGCGTGATCGCCGACCACCCGCGAACCTGGGCTCGCGGACAGACCATCACCGACCCCGCGCATGTCGAGACAGCCGCTCGACTGCGCAAACAGTTCCAGCAACCCCGCACCGGGCCTGCGCAGGTAGATGACCTGGCCCGAGACCTCGCCGACTACGACCGGGCCTTCGGCCTGATCGATGGGCAGTCGAGCTGATGGCCGCCGCGAAGAGCACCGACGCGATCAAACAGATCACCTACTTGGCCGGCGCCTTGAAAGCACCACGGATCACCGAAGCCGCGACACGACTGGCCGATCAGGCCCGCGACGCCGGCTGGACCCATGAGGACTACCTCGCCGCCGTCCTGGAACGCGAGGTCAGTGCCCGCAACGCCTCCGGCGCGCAACTACGCATCCGCGCCGCCGGGTTCCCCGCCCGCAAAACCCTGGAGGACTTCGACTTCGACGTCCAACCCGCCATCCGACAACAGATCGGAGCGCTGGCCTCCGGCGGATTCCTCAGCGAGGCCCGCAACATCGTGCTGCTCGGGCCACCGGGCACCGGCAAAACCCACCTGGCCACGGCGCTCGGGATCGTCGCCGCCCAACACGGGCACCGAGTGCTGTTCGCGACCGCGACCGACTGGGTCACCCGCCTCACCGACGCCCACCGCTCCGGCAAGCTGCCCGAAGAACTAGCCAAGCTGCGCCGCTACGGACTGATCATCGTCGACGAAGTCGGCTACCTGCCCTTCGAACAAGACGCAGCGAACCTCTTCTTCCAACTCGTCAGCTCCCGCTACGAACACGCCTCACTCGTGCTCACCAGCAACCTGCCGTTCTCCGGATGGGCCGGCGTCTTCGGCGACCAAGCCGTCGCCGCAGCCATGATCGACCGCATCGTCCACCACGCCGACGTCCTCGCCCTCAAAGGCGCCAGCTACCGCCTCCGCGGCCGAGGCATCGACAGCCTTCCCAGCATCCGCACCACGACCGAACCCGAGACCTAAACTGCCAACAGCCGTTCACTTTTCAAGCGCCGAAACCGTTCAACATTCGAGCGCCGTCGACAAGGCGAGCTCACCCTCAATCGCGAGAGACCTCGGTCTCGCTCATCGCGCGGTCAGCTGGTGCGGTGCTTCGCAAAAGCCTTGATGGCGAGGTAGATGACTACGAGGCGCGCCAGCCATGGTCCGGTGATGATGATCGGATCCAAGATCTGGTGCTTGACGTCGGTGCGTTTCGTGCCGATGCGCGACTGCAACCCGTGGTGTGAGAATTCGGCCAGCACGCCGGTCTCGGTGATGGGGTTGTCCGGATGTCCGGAGAGGAACGACTGGAGGCTGCTCTCTACCGAGTCGACTCGATCCGCGGCCATGAGGAGCAGCCAGTGCGCGGCACGTCCTTCGCTGTACTTCTTGTACGCGTGCTTCCGGATGACACCGGATAGCCCGTGCGGTGGGCAGGCGGTGCCGAAGACGGGCGTCAGGAACTTGTGCTCGATCGACCTCTCGCGTGGCCACTTCTCGGGTTGACGCTCGGGAAATTCCCAATGGGCGCCGGTGAGGCCTTCGAGTCGTTGCAGCCTCGGTACGGCGGGCCGGAACTTAGGATCCAGATCCACGCCCCACCCGGGTATGCGGGCGCGCAGTTGGTCGCTCGACTCGGCGATCGGCGGCTTGTCCGGCGTGTAGGTCATGATCGGTGTCTCCTGTTACTCAGCCGGCGTTAGGGACGACGAGTGGCTTGATGCAGCCATCGAGCTTGGCCGAGAAGATGTGATATCCCTCGGCGATGTGCTCGAGCGGGATTCGGTGCGTCACGACATCGTTCGGCTTGAGGTAGCCGTTGTGCACGTGCTCGAACAGGCGCGGCCACTGCCGCTTCACCGGGCACTGGTTGGTGTTGAGGGTCAGGCCTTTGTTCATCGCGTCCCCGAACTTCACGGCGCTGAAGATCGGTCCGTACGCGCCCATCACCGAGATAGTGGCGCCCTTGCGCACCGAGTCGATCGCCCAGTTCAGTGCGACGGGGGAACCGCCCTGCAGCTTGAGCTTGGCGGACGTGACGTGCTGGAGCAGATTGCCGTCGGCTTCGGCACCGACCGCGTCGA
>JAOPVG010000224.1 GCA_025966255.1 Jatrophihabitans sp. | reverse complement strand
ATCGCGCGTCCCAGCGGGCGGATCACCACATCGGACCGCGCCCGCAGCGCAGCGCCCAACCGGTCGAGGACGCGCTGAACCAGCACGTGTCCCACCGGCTGGGTGCCGGAACATAACAGGCCGGACGACACTTCTGCTCATATGGATGCCGTCCGGGCCGGACCGCGGGTGCGGGCACCAGAACTCGTCGGCGGCGCGTGGTTCAACACCGCCGAACCGCTTACCCTCGCCGCCTTGCGCGGCCGCTTCGTGCGTCTCGATTTCTGGACGTTCGCCTGCGGCAACTGCCTGCATGTTCTCGACGAACTACGTCCGCTGGAGGCCGAGCACGGTGACGTGCTGACCGTCATCGGCGTGCACTCGCCCAAGTTCCCCCATGAGGCACAACCAGCCGCAGTGGCCGCGGCGATCGAGCGCTACGAGGTACACCACCCGGTGCTCAACGATCCCGATCTCGCGCTCTGGCGCCAGTACGCCGTGCGCGCCTGGCCCACGCTCGTGCTGATCGACCCAGAGGGCTACGTCGTCGCTGAGGCAGCCGGTGAGGGACAGGTCAGCGCGCTCGGCGTCATCCTCACCCGGCTCAGCGCCGAGCACGACGCCCGCGGCACGCTGCATCGCGGCGCCGGGCCGTACGACCCGCCGGCTCGGCAACCCTCGACCCTCCGCTTTCCGGCCAAGGCCGTGCTGTTGCCGGCCGATCGCACCGGCCGGCACGAGGACTCGCTGCTCGTCGCCGACCCCGGGCACCACCAGCTCGTCGAGCTCGCGCTGGACGGCGAGACCGTGCTGCGCCGCATCGGCACCGGCACCCGCGGCGAGCCCTTCGCCGAGCCGAACGGTGTCGCGTTGCTGCCTGCCGATGTCGCCCCGTACGACGTGGTCGTCGCCGACACCGCCAATCACGTGGTACGCGGAGTCCGGCTCAGCGACGGCTCCGTCGTCGCGACGATCGATCTGCCCGGCGGTCTCGCCGATGCCCGCACCATCACCGGCGCGATCCCGAGCGTCCTCTCGCCGTGGGACATCATCTGGTGGCCGGCGATCGGACGCTTGGTGGTCGCGGCGGCCGGGGTGCACCTGCTTCTTGCCGTCGATCCCGGCACCGGCACGGTCGAGGTTCTCGCCGGCACGACCGTCGAGGGGCTGCGCGACGGGCCCGCGCTCGACGCCTGGTTGGCCCAGCCATCCGGGCTCGCGGTCGACGGCCCGCGACTGTGGTTCGTCGACTCCGAGTCGTCGGCGCTGCGCTTCGTCACCGCCGATGCCACCGTGCATACCGTCGTCGGCGAGGGACTGTTCGACTTCGGCCACGTCGACGGTCCCGCCGACACCGCACGCCTACAGCATCCGCTCGGCGTGACCCTGCTGGCCGATGGCGCGGTCGCCGTGCTCGACACCTACAACGGTGCGGTGCGCCGCTACGACCCGACGACGCAGACGGTGTCGACCCTCGCCCGCGGGCTCGCCGAGCCATCCGGTGCCCTGTTGGTCGGGGACGACCTGGTTGTCGTGGAATCGGCTGCCCATCGGCTCGTTCGGCCCGTCCCGGCCATGGAGTTGGTCGACGGCGAGACGCCGCCGACGGGTCGCCCGGCCAGCGAGTTGCGCAGCGGCGCAGTGGAACTCGCCGTGCTCTTCGAGCCCGCTCCCGGACGCAAGTTGGACGACCGGTTCGGACCCTCCACCCGGTTGTCCGTAACCGCCTCGCCGCCCGAACTCCTGCACTCCGGCGCCGGCGAGTCGACCGAGCTCGTCCGCGCTCTCGAGTTGGCCGACGGCCCGGGCGTGCTGCACGTGACGGCGCAGGCGGCGTCCTGCGACGACGATCCGGCCACTGAGCACCCGGCCTGTTATCTCGCCCGGCAGGACTGGGGCGTCCCGGTGCGCGTCGGAGCGAGCGGCGCCGAGCAGATTCGGCTCGTCCTGCTCGGCTGAGCCAGGCGGGTTACGCTCCCGCCCATGCCCAGCGACCTGTTCCTGAAGTCCATGAACGCGGTGCACCGAATCATGCTCAAGATCACCGGCAACCGGGCGGGCTGGGACGTCTCCGGAATGCCCGTCCTCGAGCTCACCACGGTCGGACGCAAGAGCGGTCAGCCACGCTCGGTCATGTTGACCGCGCCGGTCACCGAGGGCTCGACGCTGGTGGTGGTGGCATCCCGCGGCGGCGACGACACTCATCCGGCGTGGTTCCTGAACCTGAGCGACAACCCCGACGTCGAGGTGCGGGTGCGCGGTAAGGCGAAGGAGCCGATGCGGGCACGCGTCGCGACCGCCGAGGAACGCGCCCGGCTGTGGCCGCTGGTAACTCAGGACCACAAGAACTACGCCGGCTACCAGAAGCGGACGGAGCGCGAGATCCCGCTCGTGTTGCTGGAACCGGTGAGGTAACGCCCGGCCTGCAGGCTCTGCCTGAGCTCGGCGAGCACGGCCGGGTCGGTGTCGGGACCTTGCCGGAACCGGCTTAACTCGTTCGGCTACCGTCGAATAGGTGACCAATCATCCAATTCGCATCGGGGTTCAACTGCAGCCCCAGCACGCCGACTACGCCGCGATCCGCCGAACGGTGTCCGAGGCCGAGGACCTCGGCGTCGACATCATCTTCAACTGGGATCACTTCTATCCGCTCTACGGGGATCCCGAGGGCAAGCACTTCGAATGCTGGACGATGCTCGGCGCCTGGGCCGAGCAGACCTCCCGGGTAGAGATAGGTGCGCTCGTCACCTGCAACAGCTACCGCAACCCCGATCTGCTCGCCGACATGGCCCGCACCGTCGACCACATCAGCGACGGACGGTTGATCTTCGGGATCGGGTCGGGCTGGTTCGAGAAGGACTACACCGAGTACGGCTACGACTTCGGCACCGCCGGCGCACGCCTCAACCAACTCGCCGAGGACCTGCCGCGGATCGAGTCGCGGTGGGCCGAGCTCAATCCCGCACCCACCCGCAAGATCCCGGTGCTGATCGGCGGCGGCGGCGAGAAGAAGACGCTGCGCCTGGTCGCCCAGCACGCCGACATCTGGCACTCGTTCAGCGATCTCGAAACGCTCAAGCGCAAGCAGCAGATCCTGGCCGCACACTGCGCCGACGTCGGCCGCAACCCGGACGAGATCGAGCGGTCGGTCGGCGCTCCGGACGGCAACCCGGCCGAGGCCGGGCCGCCGCTGATCGAAGCCGGCGCATCGTTGTTCACCGTCGGGATCGGCGGTCCCGACTACGACCTAAAGCCGCTGCGGCGCTGGCTGGACTGGCGCGCTTCCCTGTAACGCTCGACTTCCCGGTCGTGAACACCCCCTCCGTCCCAGTGGGCCGGGGCGGAGGGGGTATTCATGAGGCATGGCCCGAGCTGCATGGTTCTTCCCCCTGCCCGACGAGTTGACGCTGCCGGAGCGGCTGCAAAGCCTGTTCGCCAAGGCCCGCGAGACCATCGGGTTCGTCCCCAACGTCTTCCGCAGTTACAGCTACCGACCGGAGCGACTGTCCGCGTGGTTCGGGCACTACAAGCAGCTGCACGAGGCGACCGCGAATCTGGACGAGGCCGACCGCGAGATGATCGCGGTAGTGGTCAGCGCATACAACCGCTGCACGTACTGCATCGTGTCGCACGGCCACGCCCTGCGTCGGGCACTCGGCGACGAGGTGCAGGCCGACTACATCGCAACCAACTGGCGACACGCTGGACTGGACGAGCGGCGGAGCGCGATCTGCGAGTTTGCCGAGAAGCTCACGGCCCGTCCGTACGAGATGGCCGAGAGCGACCTGCAGCGACTCGAGGACGTCGGACTCACCAAGCATGAGGTGTGGGACGTCGTCGAGATCGCGGCCATGTACAACTTCACCAACCGCATGGCGCTCGCGACCGGCCAGCAGCCGAACGAGGAGTACCACCACCTGGACCGCCCGTCCTGATCGCCCACCCGGTGGCATGCTGGGGGGATGGCTGCCCCGGTCGTCGACGAGTACGTCGTGCGGCGTCCGGTGCTGGCGTTGCGGCACGTGTTGGACGCCTACAGCGGATACCGACAGGCCGGTATCACGCCGGCGCTGCACCGCGGGCTCCCGTCGCCGTACGTGACGGTGATCTTCACGCTCGACGACCAGCTGCACATGGCTCAGCACACCGATCCCACCCAGCCGCCGGGTTCCTATGACTCACTCGTCGGCGGCCTGCACACCACACCGGCCCTGATCCGTCACGACGGCGCGCAGTCGGGCGTCCAGCTGCAGCTGAGCCCGCTCTGGGCCCGCCGCCTGTTCGGGCTGCCGGCCGGCGAGCTGGCCGGGATCGATGTCCACGCCGCTGACCTGCTTGGTCGCGCGGCCGCGGACATCCAGGATCGGCTCCGAGCGGCCCGTGGCTGGCCGGCCCGGTTCGCGGTCTTGGACCAGGCGCTGCTCGAGCTCCTGGACGACTCCCGGCACGGCGGCGTCCAGGACGAGGTCGTCTACGCGTGGAACCAACTGCGTCGAACGAACGGCACTGCATCGATCGCCGGGCTGAGCCGCGAGACCGGGTGGAGCGACCGGCATCTTGCGAACCGGTTCCGGCAGGAGACCGGCCTGGCGCCGAAGGCGGCCGCCCGGGTGATCCGCTTCGACGCCGCCCGGCGGCAGCTGCAGCGCGGCCATCAAGCCGGGACGCGGATCCCGATGGCTGACGTCGCGGCCGAACGCGGCTACTACGACCAGTCCCACCTCGTCCGCGAGTTCACCGCACTCTCCGGATGCACACCCACGCGCTGGTTGGTCTCCGAGTTCGGAGCCGGCGCCCAAACCCCGCACGGCCAAGCCCCGAAACGGTAGGAGTCCGATGGACGACAAGTCGATGCTCGAGCACATCAATGACCTCGTAACCGAGGAGAAGAAACTGCGCGCGGCGCACCACCCGCTGACCGCCGAGGATCGGACCCGGCTCGAGAAGCTCGAGCTCGAGCTGGACCAGTACTGGGACCTCCTGCGCCAGCGCCGCGCCCGGGAGGAGTTCGGCGAGGACCCGGAGGCGGCCAAGCCGCGCACCGTCAACGAGGTCGAGGGCTACCTGCAGTAGCCCTACGACGTGACGTCCTTGCCGCCGAACCGCGCCCAGGCCAAGGCCAGGAATACCGTCACGTAGCCGAGCGTCACGAGCAGACCGGTGCTGATGTCGACGGTGCGGACGGGGTCGCGCAGCAGGTCCACCCACTGCAACCAGTAGTGCGTGGGCAGCCAGCCGTGGATGGCCGACAGCTGCGGAACCGCATCGGCCACCTCGCTGACGATCGTCAACGTCAACGTGGCGGCCATGGCCGCGACGGGCACCTCGGTCATCGTCGAGACGAACAGCCCGAGCGCACCGACCATCGCGATCACCACGACCACGTAGCCGCTGACGAGCGCCAGGCGGCCGAGCCCGACCGAGTACGCCACCGGTCGACCCGACAGCAGGGTGAGCTCGCCGGACGGGAACAGCGCCAGGCCGGCCAGCACCCCCATCAGCGCGACCGTCGCCACGCAGGCCACGCACCACACGAGGATCGCGGCCAGCTTGACCGTGAGCAGCCGAGTCCGGCCCACCGGCACGGACAGCAGGTACCGCAGCGTGCCGGTGCTCGCCTCGCCCGCGATCGCGTCGCCGGCCACGACCGAGACCACGAGCGGGAGAAACAGCGGCAGGACGGCGAGCAACGCGGCGAGGGCTGCGAACAGACCGTTCTCGGAGATGCCGCCGAAGATCGACCCGCCCCGGCTGCTGCGGTTGCTCGTCTTGACCGCTATCGAGATGAGGACGGGCACGAGCCCGAGAATCGTCAGCAGCGCCACGTTGCGGCGACGGCGGAACACCAGCTTCAGCTCGGACCGGAAGAACCGGCCGGGCAGCTCAGCCGGAGACATTGAACCCCTCCCCGGTGAGCCCGACGAACTGCTCCTCGAAGCTGGGCCGCTCGACCGCGAACCCGCGCACGCCCACACCGGCCCGGACGAGCGCGGTCACGAGCTGCTCCGGATCGGCGTCGCCGAGCGTCGCCGTCACGATCGCGTCAGCGCGGGCCACGTCGCGCAGGCCGGCTGCGGTCAGCACGCGAGCCGCGGCGTCGGGCGCCGGGGTCTCCACCCGCACCTGCTTCGCCTGCTGCTCACGCAGGTGGGCCAGCTCGCCCTGCCACACCAGGCGGCCCGCGCTCATCACGCCGACCGCGGTGCACAGCTGCTCCACCTCGCTGAGCAGATGCGAGGACAGGAAGACGGTCACGCCGCCGCGGGCGAGATCGGACACGAGCGTGCGCACCTCGCGGGTGCCCTGCGGATCCAGCCCGTTGGTCGGTTCGTCGAGCACGAGTAGGTCGCGCGGGCGCAGCAACGCCGCCGCGATGCCGAGGCGCTGCCGCATGCCGAGTGAGTAGGCCCGGTAACGCTTCGCCGCGGCCGCAGAAAGTCCGACGCGATCGAGCGCCTCGCCGACGCGGGTCTTGACCGTACCGGCATCGGCCGAGCGGTCGGCGGCATCGAGGCGCACAAGATTCGCGTGTCCGCTCAGGTACGGATGGAAGGCCGGTCCCTCGACGAGCGCGCCGACCCGAGACAGGGCGAGCGCACCGGAGGTCAGGAAGTCATCTCCGAGCAGGGTGTGGGAACCCGACGTGGGGAAGATCAGGCCGAGCAGCATCCGGATCGTTGTCGTCTTGCCCGAGCCGTTCGGACCAAGGAATCCGTAGACCGAGCCGACGGGCACGTCGAGGTCGACACCGTCGACCGCATTCACCGAACCGAAGCGCTTGGTCAGTCCGATCGAGGAGATCGCTGCGCCCGCGCCGGACCCGGCCACGAGTCCTTCCTCGCTCACGCCCGAGCCTCGCTGCGCTCGTTCGGGCGGCGAAGCCCCATACCTACGGTTCGCTCGCTGCGCTCGCTCACACCCGAGCCTCGCTGCGCTCGCTCACGCGAGCGCTTACTTCGTGCCTGCGGCCGCGTAGAGGGCTTCGGGGTCGACGGCGCCGGTGTAGACGCGGCCATCGTCGGTGACGAGCGCGCAGACCAGGCTCGACTCGA
>JAOPVG010000189.1 GCA_025966255.1 Jatrophihabitans sp. | reverse complement strand
CCGCCGGCGCCGCCGTCGCCCAGGACACCTTGCACCCCGCCGGGCGTGCCGGCCGCGGTCGCCCCGGTGGGAGTGGCGCCGCCGCCACCGGTTGTGGTGGCGGTCGCCTGCGGGCTGTCGGCCTTGCCGCCCAGACCGTCCTGACCTGACGTGGAGCCGCCGCTGCCACCCTTACCGGCATTGTCGCAACCGTCGCCGTTACCGCCGCCGCCACCGGCAACGATGACGCGGTGCGCCAGCGTCGGAGTGCCGCGGCGGACGTCCGACGCGCCTCCGCCACCACCACCGCTGACACTGCCGGCATCGGCGCCGCCGTTGAACCCGCCCTGTCCGTCGTCGGGGTGTGTTGGCGAGAGGTCGCGTTGGGCTGCGCCGCCGGCGCCGCCCACGGTGAGCGTGAGGGTCTCTCCGGGGGTGACGGTGATCGTCGTCTTGACGGACGCGCCGAAGCCGAACGACTGGAGGCAGGGACCACCTTGGATATAGCCACCGCCATTGCCGGCCGTGACGGTGAACGTCATCGAGGTGACCCCGGTCGGCACGACGAGCGTCTCGGCCGCGCCGGTGTAGGAGAACGTCTTCGTCACCGGCGTCCCTGCCGCCGCGACGGCCGGCCCGGCACCGAGAAGAGCGACGGCGCTGCACGCCGCGGCAACCACACCGCCCCGAACCATCGTGCGGACAACTGTTCGGGCGCGTGCTGGAAGCATGCTGGTCCTTTGTTAGCCAGCGGCGCTGGTCCACGACAAACTAGCGGGTTTCCCGGCGTTGTCGCGCCAGCTGGCCGTCAACCCGGCACGGAAAGATCAACTTTCGGCAGCCGCTACGCCTCGTTCGGCCTCATCCATGAAGGACCGCGGGAGAGCCGGTCGTCTTTGCCTTCGCTCTGCTCGCGCAGGTGGTGACGGTCGCCGCGCTCGGGCGGGTGCCTTTTCGCGCTTCGGTGGGAGCGAGGGCGTCGGGGTGGGTATCCCGCTTTCGGGAGGCGTGGACTGCTGGGAGCGTCTTTCGTCCGATCCCGACGGAGAGATGTGCGCGGATGAGCGAGCAGCAAGACAATCGGGAGTGCGTGCCGCTGTCCGACGTCGTGGAGCAGTTGGCATCCGAGCAGGACGCGGATCTGCGGATGGCCTTGGCCGAGCTGTCGCAGATGGTGATGAGCCAAGTCGGGCTGGAAGACATTCTGGCCCACGTCGCGGAGTTCGCGGTCCGCGCGATTCCGGGGGCGGACGGGGCCGGGCTGACCCTGCTGAAGGACGGCCGGACCGAGACGGTGGCGGTGAGTGCGCCGTTCGTGCGGCGAATCGAAGAGGTGCAGTACGGGATCGGCGAGGGGCCCTGCATCACCGCCGCCGCCGGGCGGCGCACCGTCATCTCGTCCGATCTGGGGGCGGACCCGGCCTGGCCGAGATTCGGCCCGCGCGTGGTCCGGATGGGCATCTACAGCGCTCTGTCGCTGCCGCTGGTGCGTGGTGACGAAGTGATCGGCGCCATCAACAACTACGCCCGGACCCGGGACGCCTTCGGGCCGCGCTCGGCCGAGTTGGCGCAATTGTTTGCGGTTCCGGCGGCCGCATCCGTCGAGACCGCGTTCGCCCTCGAGCAGGCCCGCACCATCACCGGACAGCTGGAGAAGGCGCTCACCAGCCGGGCCGTCATCGACCACGCGATCGGCATAATTGTCAGCCGCACCGGCTGCACCCCGACGGAGGCGTTCGACAAGCTGCGCGTCACCAGCCAGCAGGAGAACAAGCGGGTCTCCGCCATCGCGCAACGGATGCTCGATGAGGCGACCCGGCGCGCCCGCGGCTGACGGGCGACGTTTGCGCACACCTCACGCGGGCCACGCAGCGGCGGTCACGAGCCGGGAGCTATCCCCGCGGCTTTCGACCTCGACTCACGAGAACTTCGGCGTGTCGTTGAACCGCCGCGGACCTGTGAACGTGCTGGGTGGGTAGGAGCAAGCCCTCAGCCGGGGAGGTGTGCGATGCGCACACGAACGTGGCGGCGTGGAACCGCCCTCATCATCGGGTCAGCCATTGGCATCATCGGGGTCGCGGCCGGACCCGCGACCGCCGACGGTCGGCACCCGGACCATCAGCGACAGTCGGCGTTCGTGGAGGACGTCCTCGTGTCCGACCAGGCGACTCCGGGCGTCCCGATCACCGATGCGAACTTGATCAACCCATGGGGCATCGCGTTCGGTCCCACGACGCCGCTCTGGGTCGCCAACAACGGCACCTCAACCAGCACGCTGTACCGGACCAGCCCGCCCCCGCCGGCCCAGCTGGCTCTCGTGGTTCACACGCAGCCGGCGCCAACCGGAATCGTCTTCAACAGCTCCACCGAATTCAAGCTGCCCGACGGAAGGCACCCGAACTTCCTGTTCGACAGCCTGTCCGGGCAGATCTCCGCGTGGCCGGCTCCGCCGGAAACGCAGACGACCACCATGGTCAACATCCCCGGCGCGGTATTCACAGGCCTCGCCCTGGCACAGACCAACCA
Organism: Jatrophihabitans sp.; assembly: GCA_025966255.1. GTDB lineage: Bacteria > Actinomycetota > Actinomycetes > Mycobacteriales > Jatrophihabitantaceae > Jatrophihabitans. The sequence goes on along the minus strand of JAOPVG010000189.1, from coordinate 3,268 downwards.
CGGAGCGCGGCTGTTCGCCGCGAACGCGTCATCGAGACTGGTCGACGTATTCGACGGCAACTGGAACCTCGTCGACGTCCTCCGCGACGATCACCTTCCCCAAGGACTCACGCCGTACAACGTGGCGGTACTCGGCGGCCGGGTGTACGTGAGCTACGCACCGCCTCCGGGAGTGACCTCATCAGTGGAGGGCGTGATCGACGTCTTCGACCTGAGCGGCCGGCTGGACCGGCGCCTCGTTACTGGCGGCGTGTTGCGTGGACCGTGGGGTATGGCCCTGGCCCCCCACAAGTGGGGCAGCTTCGGCGGGGCACTGCTCGTCGGCAATGAGGACGGCGGAGCCATCCACGCGTTCAACCCACGCTCGGGCCACCTGCTCGGCACGCTGCGCGATGTTCACGGGAAGCAGATCGGCGCGGACGGCCTGTGGGGCATCGCGTTCGGCAACGGGACGATCGGCACGCCGAACGATCTCGTGATCGCGATCGGCACCGACGGGTACCAGCACGGCGTCGTCGCGTTGGTCAGGCCGGCACCGAAGCAGGAGTGATCGGTCGATGTTGATCGCGTTTCCGTAGGCGGGGGACGCTGCCGGCGAGCGGCAGCGTCCGTCAGCCAGGAGAGGCTGGCGATTGGACGGCGCGGGCCCGGGCACTCACTGTCCGGGGCTAACCTCGCCGACCAATTGTTCCAGCACGTCCTCCAACGCGATGACACCCCGTGTGGCGTCGCCCTCGAGGACCCGCGCCATGTGGCTGCCCGCATTCTGCATCGCGAACAGCGTCTCGCTCAGCGACGTGTTGCCTGCGACGCTGACCATCGGGCGGACCATCGTCTGTGGTAGCGGATCGTCGCGTCGAGCCGGATCCAGCTCGAGCAGGTCTTTGACGTGCACGTAACCGATCAGTTGGTCGCCGTCCCGGATCGGGAAGCGGGAGTATCCGGTCGATGCGACGAGCTGCTCGAGTTCGCGGGCCGTGGCGTGCGGGGTCAGGGTGACGAGTTGTGACAGCGGAAGCAGCAGATCGCGCGCCGTCATGCGGTCGAGAGCAAGCGCCCGATTGAGGCGCTGTTCGTCGTGGGGCGCGAGGAGCCCCTCGCCCACCGACTCGGCAAACAGCCGAGACAGGTCCTCGGCCGAGTAGGTGCCGCCCAACTCGCTCGTCGCTTCAACCCGGAACAACCGGAGGATGCCGTTGGCCAGTCCGTTGATCGCAATGAGCAGCGGTCGGGTGGCCCGCACCCAGGCCGCCATGGGTGGGCCCAGCCACAGCGCGGCCCGGACGGGCCCGGCCAGCGCGAGGTTCTTCGGCACCATTTCACCCAGCACCATGTGGCAGAACGACACGAACGCGAGCGCGACGACGAACGAGGTTGGGTGCAGCAGCGACTTGGGGAGCGACGCCGCGTCGAATCCGGACTCCAACAGATGGGCAAACCCGGGTTCGGCTACAGCTCCGAGTCCCAAAGAGCACAACGCGATGCCCAGCTGCGAGCCGGCGAGCATGCGAGGCAGTGTGCGTAGCTGACCGAGCGCGGCGCGCGCCCGCAGATTTCCGTGTTCAGCCAGCGGCTCGATCTGATCGCGCCGCGCCGTGATCAGCGCGAATTGCGCACCGACGAACACCGCGTTGCCGGCGAGAAACACGACGGTCAGAAGGATCGTCATGGTGATTCATTCGACGAATGTGCGGCCGGCGGCGCCGCAATGATTCGATCAACCCGGCGGCCGTCCATGTGCGCGACTCGGAGCGTCCAGCCGTCGATGTCGACGGAGTCGGCCACATCGGGAATCCGTCCAAGTCGTTCGGTGACGAGACCCGCGAGCGTGTCGTAGTGGCCACGCGGCGCAGCCAGGCCCAGCGACCGGACGAAGTCCTCGCGGTGCAGGCGCCCCGATACCGACCACGTGCCGTCAGACATTTCGACGACCTCTGGAGCTTCCGGGGAGTCATGCTCGTCGCGGATCTGGCCGAGCATCTCTTCTTCAAGATCCTCCAGGGTCACGACGCCGGCGGTCCCGCCGTACTCGTCGACGACCACCCCTAGCTGCAGGCCGCCGCGACGCAGTCTCATCAGCAGCACATCGCAATGCAGCGACCCCGGTACGCGGACCGGGTCGACCATCAGTTGCTCGACCCGTACGACGTCGCGCTGCTGCGGGTCGACGGCGAAGGCGAACTTGACGTGTACTACACCGTCGATCTCGTCAATGTCGCCGGTGTGCACCGGGAACCGGGACCGACCGCTCCGTCGGGCGAGGCTGAGGAGATCGGCCACTGTGTCCCCTCGACGCAACGCCACGACGTGCACCCGTGGGGTCATGACATCCTCAGCGGTTCGGTCACCGAAGGACAGCGCTCGTCGTAACCGGTCAGCAGTCCGGGTGGGCAAGGCCCCCTCGGCCGCGGAGGAGCCGATCAGGTACGCCAACTCAGCCGGTGTGCGGGCCGATCGGAGCTCCTCTTGTGGCTCGACACCCAACAGCCGCACGATCGCGTTTGCGCTGTTGTTGAAGGTCCGGATCACCGGTCCGCACGCCCGGCTGAACCGGACCTGGATGGGGACGATCGCTCGCGTTGTGGACAACGGACGAGCCAGGGCCAGGTTCTGTGGTACCAACTCGCCGAACAGCAGCTGCGCAATGGTCGCCAGCGCCAGCGCCAATACCAACGCAGTCGGGTCGACCGCGCCGTCGGGCAGGCCAACCCCCCGCACCACCGGCTCGAGCGCACTCGCAATCACCGGTTCGGCCACAAAACCGAGCAACAGCGAACACACCGTGATGCCCAGCTGCGCACCGGAGAGCTGAAACGACAACTGCCGCGTCGCCCGCTCCACGATCTCGGCTCGGCGATCACCCTGCGCGGCCAGTCGGGACACCGCAATGCGATCCACCGAGGTCAACCCGAACTCCGCGGCAACGAACAACCCGTTCGCGGCGATCAGCACGACGAGCGCAACCCAGCCGAACGCCGTCAACACGAGCGCTCACTGCCCACGCGCCGCATGCGGACCATCCTTACAGGCCGTCGGTTGCGCATACGCGGGATACCGGGCAGGGACGGGTGCTACCCGGGCAAGGTGGAATCGAATTCGGTCGCGCCCGCTTCGCTGGTCACGCTGATTCGGCCGCCGTGCGCCTCGATGATTGCTTGGACGATCGACAGGCCGAGTCCGGCGTTGCTCGATGACGGCGAGCGGGCGTGGTCGCCCCGTGAGAACCGCTCGAACACGTGCGGCAGCACTTCGGCTGGGATGCCGGGCC
>JAOPVG010000179.1 GCA_025966255.1 Jatrophihabitans sp. | reverse complement strand
GGTGACCCGTTCATCGAGCTGCTCGAGCGCGGTCCGAATCAGCAGATCGGGACGTCGGACGAGGAGCCGTTCCAGTCCTACTTCTCCGGCAACACCGTGCAGATCTGCCCGGTCGGCGCGCTGACCGGTGCCTCCTACCGGTTCCGGGCCCGGCCCTTCGACCTGCAGTCCACCGAGTCCATCTGCGAGCACTGCTCATCGGGCTGCGCGCAGCGCACCGACTGGCGCCGGTCGAAGGTCACCCGGCGGCTCGCCGGCAACGATCCGCAGGTCAACGAGGAGTGGAACTGCGACAAGGGTCGGTGGGCGTTCCACTACGCCACGCAGGCCGATCGCCTGACCACCCCGCTCGTCCGCAACAGCGACGGCCAGCTCGTCGCCGCCAGCTGGCCCGAGGCACTGGAGCGGGCCGCGCAGGGGCTGCGCGAGGCCGTCGACCGCAACGGGGTCGGCGTGCTGCCCGGTGGCCGGCTCACCGAAGAGGACGCGTACGCCTACGCGAAGTTCGCCCGCGTCGCGCTCGGCACCAACGACGTCGACGCGCGGGCGCGCCCGGTGTCGACCGAAGAGCTCGACTTCCTCGCCGCGCACGTAGCCGGCGTGACCCCCGAGCACGTCTCCTACGCCGCACTGGAGAAAGCGCCGGCCGTGCTGCTCGCGGGCTTCGAGCCCGAAGAGGAGTCGCCGATCGTCTTCCTGCGGCTGCGCAAGGCGACACGCGTCGGTGCTACGAAGGTCTGGTCGGTGGCCGCGCGCGCTTCCGGTGGCCTCGCCAAGCTCGGCGGCACGCTCGTACCGTGCCGGCCCGGCGCCGAGGGCGAGACTCTCGATTCACTGCCCGCTGCGATCGTCGGCGCCCTCGGTGCCGAGGGTGCGCTGATCCTCATCGGGGAGCGGCTCGCGTCCTCGCCCGGCGCCCTGAGTGCCGCGTCGGCGCTGGCTGCCGAGACCGGTGCCCGGCTGGCGTGGGTGCCGCGGCGCGCGGGGGAGCGCGGCGCGATCGACTCCGGTGCCCTGCCCTCACTGCTGCCCGGCGGCCGGCTCGTTGCCGACCCCGCGGCCCGGGCCGAGGTCGAAGAGGTGTGGGGCGCGTCCGTCCCGACCGTTCCCGGCCGCGATGTCGACGCGATCCTGCGGGCGGCGTCCGACGGCTCGCTCGCCGCGCTGGTCGTGGGGGCGTTCGACCCGAACGACTCCGCCGATCCCGCGTGTGCGGCCGAGGCGCTCGAGCGGGCCGGCTTCATCGTGAGCCTGGAAATCCGGCACAGCGCGGTAACCGAACACGCCGACGTGGTGCTACCTGTCGCGCCGCAGGCCGAGAAGGCCGGCCGCTACGTCACGTGGGAGGGACGGCGCCGTCCGTTCGAACTCACGATCTCGGGTACCGGCGCGATCTCCGACGCCCGCGTGTTGGATGCGCTGGCCGAGGAACTGGACATCGCGCTCAATCTGGCGAGCATCGACGCCGCGCGCTCCGAGCTGGTGCAGCTGGGCCCGGCCACGTCGCGTCCGGCCGGACCGAGGGTCAAGGGCGTCGCTCCGGCGCCGCCGGCCGAAGGCACGGCGCTGCTCGCGACGTGGCACGAGCTCATCGACGCCGGCCGGCTGCAGGACGGCGACGAGCACCTCGCCGGCACCGCCAAGCCGGTGGCTGCCCGGATCTCACGCACGACGGCCGAGCAGCTCGGCGTCCGTGCGGGCGAACCGATCTCGGTCAGCACCGACCGCGGCGCGCTCGTCGTACCGGTGGCCATCGACGTCATGCCCGATCGCGTCGTGTGGCTGCCGACCAACGCGCGCGGTTGCGCCGTCCGCCCGACGCTCGGCGTCACCGCGGGCGCCACGGTTCGGCTGACCCGTACCGATGCGCCGCCGGTCGTCGGCATCGACGGAGGTGAGTCGTGAGCCATCTCGCCGTACTGGCCGCCGGGCAGAACCTGCCGGGCTTCGGCAATCAGCCGTTCTGGATCTCGCTGATCAAGGTCGTCGCGGTCTTCGCATTCCTCGTGATCATGACGCTGTTCTCGATCGTGTTCGAGCGCAAGGTCGTCGGCCGGATGCAGAACCGCATCGGCCCGAACCGCACCGGGCCGTGGGGTGTGCTGCAGTCGCTCGCCGACGGCGTGAAGCTGGCCTTCAAGGAAGAGATCATCCCGGCACTGGCCGACAAGCCGATCTACTTCCTGGCGCCGATCCTGTCGGCGACGCCGGCGTTCGTGGCCTTCTCGGTCATCCCGTTCGGGCCCGAGGTGTCTATGTTCGGGCACCGCACCGCCCTGCAGCTGACCGATCTGCCGGTCGGTGTCCTGGTCGTCTTCGCCTGCTCGTCGCTCGGGGTGTACGGCATCGTGCTGTCGGGCTGGGCATCCGGCTCGACCTACCCGCTGCTCGGCAGCCTGCGCTCGGCGGCCCAGATGATCTCCTACGAGGTCGGCATGGGCCTGTCGATGGTCGCGGTGTTCCTGTTCTCGAGCTCGATGTCGACGTCGCAAATCGTGGCGGCGCAGAGCCACACCTGGTACATCATCCCGCTGTTCGTGTCGTTTGCGATCTACGCGATCTCGGTTGTCGGCGAGACCAACCGCGCGCCGTTCGACCTGCCCGAAGCCGAGTCCGAACTCGTCGGCGGCTTCCACACCGAGTACTCGTCGTTCAAGTTCGCGATGTTCTTCCTCGCCGAGTACATCAACATGGTCACGGTCTCGGCCCTGGCCACGACACTGTTCCTCGGCGGCTGGCGCGCTCCGTGGCCGCTCTCGCTGTGGCACGGCGCGAACTCAGGCTGGTGGCCGATGCTGTGGTTCACCGCCAAGGTCATCGCGATCATCTTCGCCTTCGTGTGGTTGCGCGGCACCCTGCCCCGGCTGCGCTACGACCAGTTCATGGCCTTCGGGTGGAAGATGCTCATCCCGATCAACCTGGTCTGGATCCTCGCCGTCACCTCGATCCACGTCCTGCGCGACCGCAACTGGCCCGCGTGGGAAGCGACCATCGTTCCGCTCGCGTTCGTGCTGCTCCTGATCGTCGTCCCTGGCCTGATGATCTGGGAGGGCGCCGCGGCCCGACGGGCGGGACAAGACGCCGAGGACGAAGAGGACGCCGCGCAGGAGCGGCCCACCTTCCCGACCCCGCCGATGGATCTCACCATCCCCACCCCACCGCGCCGACTCGCGACTGCGAGCGTGAGCCGGCCCGCCGCCGAACTTCCAGGCACCCGTTCAGAGGTTGATACCGATGGCTGACCTTCCCGCCGTTCCTGGGAACAACACCCCCGACGCGTCCCCGCCGATGCACCAGCCGACGACCAACGCGCTCGGTTTCGCCAAGGGCTTCGGACTCACCTTCGCGACGATGTTCAAGAAGGTCTACACGGAGCAGTACCCGTTCGACTTCTACCCGACGAAGGCCCGCTATCACGGTCGGCACGTGCTCAACCGGCATCCGGACGGGCTGGAGAAGTGCGTCGGCTGCGAGCTGTGCGCGTGGGCCTGCCCGGCCGACGCGATCTATGTCGAGGGCGCCGACAACACCGCCGAAGAGCGCTACTCGCCGGGCGAGCGTTACGGCGCGATCTACCAGATCAACTATCTGCGCTGCATCTTCTGCGGCCTGTGCATCGAAGCCTGCCCGACGCGCTCGCTGACAATGTCGAACGAGTACGAGCTCGCGCTGGACAACCGCGAGGAGCTGATCTACACCAAGGAGCAGCTCATGGCCCCGCTGCTGCCGGGCATGGAGGCCCCGCCGCACCCGATGCGCCTGGGTGACAGCGAGAAGGACTACTACACCGTCGAGTCGCAGGCCCCGCTGCAGCAGGGCGCGGCGCAGAGTACCGCCAACGTGGCCGGCAAGCCGATCACCGGCCACGCCATCGAGGTCGGAAGGCACCACGGGTGATGAGTGCCGTGCTGGCCGCCGGGCCGCTCGTCAACGGACAGGTGCCGCTCGGCGAGGCGATCGCCTTTTGGATCCTCGGCCCGATCTCGCTCGCGGGCGCGATCGGCATGGTGCTGCTGCGCAACGCCATCCACTCGGCGCTGTCGCTCGTCGCCACGATGATGTGCCTCGGCGCGTTCTACATCATCGAGCAGGGACCGTTCCTCGGGTTGGTGCAGATCATCGTCTACACCGGCGCGATCATGATCCTGTTCCTGTTCGTGCTGATGCTCGTCGGCCGCGACGCGTCCGACTCCATCGTCGAGACGCTGCGCGGCCAGCGCTGGGCCGCCGCGCTGTTCGGGATCGGCTTCGCGCTCATGGTCGCCCTCGGTGTCGGACGAGCGTTCACCGGTGAGCGGCCGGTGAACCTCGACAAGCCGAACGTCGACGGCGGGAACGTCACCTCCGTCGCCGAGTTGCTGTTCACCAAGTACCTGTTCGCATTCGAGCTCACGTCGGCGCTGCTGATCGTGGCGGCGGTCGGCGCCATGGTGCTCGCGCACATCGAGCGCGAGGGCCGCAAGCCCACGCAGAAGTCGCTGGCTCGTGAGCGGATCCGCTCCGGCCGCCCGCAGCCGCTGCCCGGTCCTGGCGTGCTCTCCACCGGTAACTCGATCGGGACGGCGGCGCTGCTGCCCGACGGCACGATCTCGCAGGAGTCGGTGATGGCCGGCCTGCAGGAGTTCCCGCCCGACACCGGAAACCCGCGGGCACTCGATCCGGCTGACTACGGCGACAGCGAGGTGCGTCAATGACACCGGCCTACTACTTGATTCTCTCTGCGGCGCTGTTCACGATCGGCGCCGTCGGCGTCTTGGTTCGACGCAACGCGATCGTCGTGTTCATGGCCGTCGAGTTGATGCTCAACGCGGTGAATCTGACGTTGGTGACCTTCTCGCGTATCAACGGTGACCTCGAAGGTCAGGTCATGGCGTTCTTCGTCATGGTCGTGGCGGCCGCCGAGGTCGTCGTCGGGCTCGCCATCATCATGGCCATCTTCCGAACTCGAAGGTCCGCGTCGATCGACGACGCGAACCTCCTCAAGTACTAGAAGGGCGAACGACGTTGATCGCCGCTCACGGCATCCAGACCGGCGTCTGGTTGCTCGTCGCCTTGCCCGCCCTGTCGGCAACAGTGCTGCTGCTCGCCGGTCGCCGCGCCGACAAGTGGGGGCCCCTGCTCGGTGCTGCCATCCCGGTCGTCCTGTTCGTGTACGGCGTCATGCTCTTCTTCTCGGTGAAGGGGCAGCACAACCGCCAGGTGGAGCGGCACCTGTTCGAGTGGATCTCGGTGGGCACCTTCCGCGTCGACGCCGGAATCCTGCTCGACCCGCTGTCGCTGGTGTTCGTCCTGCTCATCACCGGTGTGGGCGCGTTGATCCACATCTATGCTGTCGGCTACATGGCCGGCGACGACGGGCGCCGCCGGTTCTTCGGGTACTTCAACCTCTTCATCGCCGCCATGCTGCTGCTGGTGCTGGCCGACAGCTACCTGCTGCTCTATGTCGGCTGGGAGGGCGTTGGTCTCGCGTCCTACCTGCTGATCTCGTACTACTTCACCCGCGACTCGGCGGCCACCGCGGGCAACAAGGCATTCTTCGCCAACCGCGTCGGTGACGTCGGGCTGTCCATCGCGATCATGCTGATGTTCACCTACGTCGGCAGCACCTCGTTCTCGGCCGTGCTCTACAGCCACCAGCCGTGGACGAAGGGCGTAGCCACCGCCGTCGCGCTGATGCTGCTGCTCGGCGCCTGTGGCAAGTCCGGCCAGTTCCCGTTGCAGACATGGCTGCCCGACGCCATGGAGGGCCCGACCCCGGTTTCCGCGCTGATCCACGCCGCAACCATGGTCACGGCCGGCGTCTACCTCATCGCCCGGTCGGCACCGATCTTCGACGTGACCCAGGCCGCCCGCACTGTCGTCACGATCGTGGGTGCGATCACGCTGCTCTACGGCTGTATCGCCGGCTGCGCTCAGGATGACCTCAAACGAGTGCTCGCGAACTCGACGGTGAGCCAGATCGGCTACATGTTCCTCGCCGTCGGCCTCGGGCCCGGCGTCTACGCGATCGGCATCATCCACCTGCTCGGCCACGGCTTCTTCAAGGCCGCCCTGTTCCTGTCGGCCGGTTCGGTCATGCACGCGATGAACGACCGCATCGACATGCGCCGCTTCGGGGGGCTCTGGCGGATCATGCCGATCACCTTCGCCGTGTTCGGCTGTGGCTACCTGGCCATCATCGGGTTCCCCGGAGCCAGCGGCTTCTTCACGAAGGACAAGATCATCGAGGCCGCGTTCGACAAGGGTGGGACGTCGGGCTACGTGCT
>JAOPVG010000140.1 GCA_025966255.1 Jatrophihabitans sp. | reverse complement strand
GGGGGCGACATCTGTCTCGTAGATGCGCAAATGGAGCGCGGTGAGGAGTTCGGCCTTCGAGGCGAAATGGAGATAGATCGCTTGCCGGGACACACCGGCTTTCTTCGCGACGGCCTCGAGCGCGCCGCCGAAGTACCCCTGCTCTTCGAACACGACGCGTGCTGCATCCAGGATCGCGGTCCGGGTATCGGGTCGGCTCCCACTTGACATGCTGTAAAGCATACCGTACTTTACAGCGTGTCAAGCATCCGATCGATGGGAGTGTCCCTCATGGCCCGCTACCTGATCGTCACGTGGGACGGCGCGGGGAACCTCGTGCCGACGCTCGGCATCGCCCGCAACCTCGTCGAGGCCGGACACGACGTCCGCATCCTCGGGCACGGCACGATCGCCGGCCGCGCGGCCGGCCTCGGCGCTCGATTCACGTCGCTCGCGCAGCCCGAGGACTGGGACCGGATGGATGACCCCGACGACTTCGCTGCCGAGGTCGAACTCCTGATGGACAAGCTGTGCTTCAGCAGCGAGATCGCCACCGACGTGGCGGCCGAGCTGGACCGCGAACCGACCGACGTGGTCGTGGTCGACTGCATGCTGTTCAGCGCACTGAACGTGGCTCAGGCTTCCGGCCTGCCGGTCGCGACGCTCTTCCACACGCCGTACACGATCTTCCGCGGCGGCCCCCTCGTCGAGATGTTCTCGCCGGGCCTCGGCCGGTTGAACGCACAGCGGACCGAGCTCGGACTGCCTCCAGTCGCGACGCTCGGTGAGGTGCACGACGTCTGCGACGTCGCGTTCGTCGCCGCGCCGCTCGAGTTCGAGCCTTCCGCCGGCGATGCACCCAATGTCGTGCGCATCGGTCCCGTGCTCGACGCTCCCTCGCTCGCCACCACCACCGATAAGGTCGACCTCACGGACGGATCGGCTCCGGCGGTCCTCGTGAGCCTGAGCACGACCGAGCAGGGCCAGGCTGGGCTCTTGCAGCGAATCGTGGATGCCGTCGCGGCACTTCCCGTCTGCGCCATCGTCACCACCGGACCATCGATCGACCCGGCGACGGTGACCGCCGGCGCGAATACGCGCGTCGTGTCGTATATCCCGCACGCCGAACTGCTGCCTTCGACGTCTCTCGTGATCACCCACGCCGGTCTCGGCACGGTGATGGCGGCGCTCGGCCACGGCGTTCCCTTGCTGTGCCTGCCGATGGGTCGCGACCAGTTCTTCAACGCCGAACAGGTGCAGACGCTCGGAGCGGGCCGGATGCTGATGCCGGACGCTGACGTCTCGACCATCGCCGACGCCGCCCGGGCCGTCCTCGACGACGCGTCATGCCGGGCCGTGGCGAAGCAGATGGCTATCACCATCTCCGGCTACGGCGGCGCCTCTGACGCGGTCAACGTGCTCGAAGGTCTCGCCGTCGCGCGCTGAGCCGCCGAGGTCGGTGAACGCGACGCGGACCCGGTCGTTGCACCGGCAGGTCAGCGGTGATCGCGTAGTGGCCGCGGCGTAGGTTCTGGACGAACGCGTGGCCGGCGACGGTCGTGCCCGCGGAGGTCCCCGCGAATTGGGATCCTCGGGCTCGTCGCGGCCGGTGAGCCAGACCGTGACATCGCCCCTCATGCGTTGACCCCGCACCACGATGGAGTGGGTCAGCTGTCGATCCGCGGTCACGCCGTTCGTCGTCTTACTGAAGACGCAGAGCCGAAACCGCCACCGGACAGTGACGGCACGGCGAGGCAACCCATTCGAAGGAGAATCACATGGCACACCCGGTCGTACACGCCGAGATCAGATCCCAGGACCCAGATGCCACCCGCCAGTTCTTCGCCGAGCTGTTCGGCTGGAAGGTCGCTTCAGAGGGCGCATTTCCCGGATACACGTTCATTGATACGGGGGCCGACGGCGGAACCTACGTCGCGATCAGCCCTCGTCAAAGCGCAGAAGATGAAGTCCTGTTCTTCGTCGCCGTCGATGACGTAGCCGCAACGCTCGCACGAGCCGAACAACTTGGGGGGACAATCATCCAGCCGGTCCAACAAGTCCCCGGTACCAGCTTCGGTGTGTTCGCCGATGCACAGGGGCACAAGGTCGGCGTCGCGTCCAACGGATAGCCCACATGATGTGCCTCCGCCGTCCGCGCCAGGTTCGGCGCGAGCGGCAGCCCGAGCTACAACACTGAGCGAACGACGGAGACATCACGATGACTGATATTTGGCCGATTGTTCACGAAGACCGGCGGGCCTTGGCCGACGATCTCGATCATTTGAGCACGGAGCAGTGGCAACGACCCACGTTGTGCACCAACTGGACCGTGCACGACGTGCTGGCCCACCTCGTGTCTGCGGCGAAGATGACTCCCCCCAAATTCTTCACCCGCTTCGCCGCCGCAGGATTCAACTTCGATAAGTTCGCCGCCAAGCAGGTTGCGGCCGAAGGCGCCGCAGGCCCGGAAGCGACATTGAGCGCGTTTCGCGCCGCCCGATCCCGAGAGACTTCTCCCCCCGGCCCCAAGGAGACTTGGCTAGGAGAGGCCTTCGTACACGGCGAAGACATCAGGCGTGCCTTGGGGATCACCCATCAATACCCGCTGCCCTACGTCACTCGCGTCATCACCCTCTACGCACACAGCAACGCCATCATCGGAGGAAAGACGCGCGTCGGCGGACTCACGCTCACCGCTTCCGATACGAACTTCAGTATCGGCGCCGGACCCGAGGTCAACGGACCCGCTGTCTCACTGATGCTGGCGGCCTCAGGTCGCAAATCCGCGCTGTCCGAGCTTTCGGGTCCCGGTGTGCAGATCCTCGCCACTCGACCCTGAGCCCGCGGTCGCCAAGGGCCCTCTGTGCTCCGCGCGGCCTTGTCGGTCAGATCCGATGAGCGTCAGCGGGCGGTCGACATGACCGCCGACGCGGGCGTCGGGCGTGGCTGCGGGCAGCCTCGCGTGGTCGTCGACGATGCTGCGTCGGCCTGGCGGGCTGCGGTGATGTCGGTGAGGTGGATGATCGCGAACTGACTGCCGGACTGGTCGGGCTCGAGGACCGTCCACGCGGCGGAGACCCAGAGAGGCGCGTCAGTGGGCGTCAGGCAGCGTAGTTCGCAATATCGGGTGACCGGTGGGCTTCCGTTCCCGGCGGCGGTGACGGATTCGAAGTAGCCGGCGAGGCTGGTGGCTCGCTGGTCCGGGTGGACGAAGAAGAGGTAGGGACGGCCGAGGATGTCGGCGGGCGGGCGCTGCAGCATCCGCGCCAAGCTGGGGCTGACGGTGACGAAGCGCCCGTTCTCGTCACAGATTCCGATGGCAGGCGACGGACCGTCGGCGGCCGCGGGCGGCAGCTGTCGCGGGCGGGCGCGGGCGTGGGTGGCGGATGGGGACGTTCCCATCGATGGGGTGTCGTTCGGCAACGTTTCGATCTTGTCGATCGCCGCGGCCGCCGAGTGTGGCTCGGGTGTTTCGGTGAGCCGGAGCAGGGCGTGGATGACGTGGTCGGCCAGGGTGTGGGCTTGGCGGATGTCGTGGCTGGTCCAGCGGCGGGCGGTGTGGTGGTTGAACTCGAGGATGCCGAGGGGCGCGCCGCGGCGGATCAGCGGGGCGATCAACAGTGAGGCGAATCCGTGCGTTCCTAGAAGGGCGCGTTCAGCGGGATCGGCATTGGGGTCGTCGAGGTGGACCTCGATCATGCGCCCGGTGGTGAGCGCGTTTCGGGTGGCCGGGTACTCGGCGAGCGCGTAGCTGGATCGGTCGATGGCGTTGTCGGCCCTGGCGATCTCGCGAAGCTCGCCGCGGGCCAGGACGGACAGCCCGATC
>JAOPVG010000137.1 GCA_025966255.1 Jatrophihabitans sp. | reverse complement strand
CTGCGTCTGCGCGTCGAAGAAGTCGGTGTACCAGACGGTGAGCAGGCCGAGCAGCACCGGCAGGTTGGCCTCGAACGGGGTCGTGCGGAAGTGCTCGTCCATCGCATGAAAACCAGCGAGCAGCCGGTCAAAATTGTCCGGCCCGATGGCGATCATGGTAGAGAGGCCGATCGCTGATTCCATCGAGTACCGTCCGCCGACCCAGTCCCAGAAGCCGAACATGTTCATGACGTCGATGCCGATTTTTGACACTGCCTCGGCGTTGGTCGACACCGCCACGAAGTGCTTCGCTATGGCGGACTTGTCCTTGAGCGCGGCCAGCGTCCACTCCCGCGCAGTGGCGGCGTTGGTCATCGTCTCCAGCGTTGTGAACGTCTTGGACGACACGATGAACAACGTCTCGGCCGGATCGAGATCGCGGGTGGCCTCGGCGAAGTCGGTGCCGTCGACGTTGGACACGAAGCGGAACGTCAGGTGGCGGTCGCTGTAGTGCTTCAACGCCTCATAGGCCATGACCGGGCCGAGGTCAGAGCCGCCGATGCCGATGTTGACGATGTTGACAATCGGCTTGCCGGTGTGCCCGATCCACCGGCCGTTGCGCACCTTGTTCGCGAACTCGCTCATCCGGCCGAGGACCTCGTGGACGGCGGGGACGACGTCCACCCCGTCGACCGTGAAGCGCGCCCCTTTCGGCGCCCGGAGCGCGACGTGCAGCACGGCGCGACCCTCGGTGACGTTGATCTTCTCGCCGTTGAACATCGCCTCGATGCGGCCGCGGAGGTTCGACTCCTCGGCCAGCTGCAGCAACAGGCGCACGGTGTCGTCGTTGATGCGATTCTTGGAGTAGTCGAGGTAGATGCCCTCGGCTTCCACGGAGAACCGCCGGCCGCGCTCCGGATCGGCGGCGAACAGGTCGCGCAGGTGTGTGGCGCTGATCTCGTCGTGGTGCGCGCGTAGCGCAGCCCACGCCGGGCGGTCGCGGAGGCGGGGTGTGGTCGGCTCTGTCATACGATGCCCCGGAGGAAGATGGCCATAGCCCATCCCTACCAGACCCGCATTTCGGCGCGTCAGTGGATACGCGTCAGTGGACAGCCCTAGGTCTCGACCGTCCAGGAGGACACCGCATGAGCGTTCCGCCCCGACTCTCAGTGATCGGCACCGGGTACCTCGGCGCCACGCACGCGGTGTGCATGGTCGAGCTCGGCTACGAGGTGATCGGCCTGGACGTCGACAAGGCGAAGATCGACCGCCTCATCGCCGGCGAAGTGCCCTTCTTCGAGCCCGAGCTGCCGGAATTGCTGAAGAAGCACATCGACGGCGGGCGGCTGCGCTTCACCACGTCCTACGCCGAGGCCGCCGAGTTCGCCGACGTGCACTTCGTGTGTGTGGGCACTCCGCAGCGCGCGGGCGAGCTCGCCGCCGACATGACCTATGTGGAGGCGGCGTTCGCCTCGCTGGCGCCGCATCTGACCCGCAAGGTGCTGGTGGTGGGTAAGTCGACCGTGCCGGCCGGTACCGCGGTGCGTATGGAGGAGGTGCTGCACGACCTGGCGCCCTGCCCCGACGTCGAGCTGGCCTGGAATCCGGAGTTCCTGCGCGAGGGCTTCGCCGTGCAGGACACGTTGCGTCCCGATCGTCTCGTCATGGGCGTCCACAGCGAATGGGCCGAGCAGCAGCTGCGCGCCACGTTCGAGCCGGTGATTGCCGCCGGCACGCCCGTCGTCGTCACCGATTTCGCCACGGCCGAGCTCGTCAAGGTGGCGGCCAACTCCTTCCTGGCGACCAAGATCTCGTTCATCAACGCAATGGCCGAGGTCTGCGAGACCACGGGCGCCGACGTGACGAAGCTGGCCGACGCCATCGGCTACGACGCGCGGATCGGCCGGCGCTTTCTGAACGCCGGCCTGGGCTTCGGTGGTGGGTGTCTGCCCAAGGACATCCGGGCGTTCATCGCGCGGGCCGGCGAGCTCGGCGTCGACCAAGCCGTGTCGTTCCTGCATGAGGTCGACAGCATCAACCTGCGTCGGCGGGCGCGCACCGTCGACATCGGGCTCGATCTGCTCGACGGGTCATACCGGGGCGCGCGGGTGGCGGCCCTGGGCGCGGCGTTCAAACCGAACTCCGACGACGTTCGCGAGTCGCCCGCCCTCGACGTCGCCTCGGCGATTGCGCGGCGCGAGGGCACGGTGGTCGTCTATGACCCGGAGGCGGTCGAGAACGCGCGCCGCAGCCATCCCGAGCTGACCTATGTGGCCTCGCTCGAGGATGCGCTCGACCAGGCGGACATCGTGTTCCTGCTGACCGAGTGGGACGAGTTCAAGAACATGCACCCCGGTGTGGTGGGCAAGCTCGTCGCCCAGCGCAACATCGTCGATGGACGCAACGTGCTCGATCCGCTGCGCTGGCGGGCGGCCGGTTGGCAGTACCGCGCCCTCGGCCGCCCCTAGCCCCTTCGGTTCCAGCCCGGTTCTCTCTCGTGGTTGAGTGACGACTTTTCATGATCAGAGACGGACGTACGTCCGTCTCTGATCATGGGAATCCGTCACTCGACAAGGGGAGCGGCGAATTTGTGGACGATCATGCGCGTTGTCCACCGGCTGGTGCGCTGAGCGACGCCGGACTGTCCGAAGCCCGATCCTCGTGCGATGACGACCGCCACCGCACCCACCTTCGACGAGCTGGCGTCCGAACTGGCGAGCATGCCGAACGGCACCTTCCTCAGCCACCGCAGCGCCGCCCAGCTGTGGGGCTTCTGGATCCCGCAATTCGACGCCGTCGAGGTAACGTGCCCGGCGACGGAGCGAGGTAGCCGGTACACCACCGTCGTGCAACGCCGACGCGTCATCACCCATCGTCGAATCACCGAACTGGCCGATGTCGTCGAGCACCTGGGTCTGCCAGTGACGTCGCTGGGACGCACGTGGCTGGACCTCGCCGGCGTGCTCGGCATCCACGACCTGATCGCTGCGGGTGACAGTGCGCTGCGGGCGGCATCGATCGACGAGCTGACCGAGCGGACGGCCGCCATGCGGCGACTGCGCGGTTCGCTGCGCGCCCGGCGAGCGGTGTCGCTGCTCGACGCCGACTCGCGCTCGCGACCTGAGTCACGCATACGGGCCGGACTCGTCCTCGCCGGCCTGCCGAAGCCCGCGGTCAACAAAGCGATCTACGACGAGTACGGCCAGTGGATCGCCGAGCCCGATCTGCACTACAAGGAGGCGATGCTCGCCATCGAGTACAACGGCATCGTGCACGCGACGCCGGAGCGCCGGCACAAGGATGCGCGCCGACTCCTGGTCGTCGAACGCGCCGACTGGACGGTGCGGACGTACACGACGCCCGACGCATTTTCCCGGCTGGACGAGACGGTGGTTGACGTGCACGGTCTGCTGCTGCGTCGGGCGCCACAACTGCTCGCCCGGCACCACTTCCGCCGTTGAGTGACGACTTTTCATGATCAGAGACGGACGTACGTCCGTCTCTGATCATGGGAATCCGTCACTCAACGCGGGACCCGCGTACTCAGGGGTCCAGGGAGATCCGGACGGCGAGGAACTGCTCGGGCGTCGCAACGAGTACCCGCAGCCGCGGGTCCTTTACCGCGAGCCACGGCTTGGCGACGAGCGGCGCGAGGTGCGCCAGCCGGTCGTCCTCCAGCACCGCGCGGACGGCCGCCTTGTCGCCGCCCGTGACGAGCGCGTCCAGGGACTCCCCGCCGAAGATCCGCACCGCTTCATCGGCCGCCGCGGCGAAGGCGGCGCTCGACTGGTTGGCCCGCCGGCGCGCATAGCGCTGCTGCGACCAGCCGCCGGCCTTGGTCGTGCCCTGCACGTAGCTGGACCCGACCTTGGACGCGACCAGGGTGCCGCCGGCGAAGATCCCCGACGCATGGCCGCCCCGTCGCACCAGCAGCACGCCGACGCGACGGGTCCGCTCCACGTGATCGACCAGGTGATCGACGCGAGCTCCGGCGGCCGCGTCCCCCACGTCCAGCGGTGGGAACGGCACCTCGACCCAGGCCCGGGCGCCGTCGGCGCCGGTCAGGGCCACCACGTCGGGGGCGGCGATGATCTCGGTCGCGCCGTGCCGCTCGGTGAACCCGTCCAGCCAGCGCCGCAGCCGCGCCGCCGCGACGGTGACGCTGCGGGCGTCTGTCGGTGGCTGCACCGCGCCCACCCTAGGGCCTCACCAGGGCTCGCTACCGTCCTCCCAGGGCTCGCCCCGGACGGACGTCAGGGCGTCGCGGGCAGCGGGATCTCGCGCTGATCGAGAGCCGCGGCCGTCACCGGATCACTCGACCCGCCGCTGGGCTGGCGGTCGTCAGCTCGGACGAGGGCGATGCCGGCCAGCACCACCACGCCGCCCAGGGCCTGCAGCGCGGACGGACGCTGACCGAGCAGCAGCCACGCGAACAGGATCGCGAACAGCACCTCGGCCAGCCCGACGAAGGACGCCACCCGCGCGCCCAGGCGCCGGGCGGCCGCGATCCCGGCGGTGTAAGCGATGACCGCGGCCACCAGGGAGAGTCCGATCACCGGCACCAGCCAGTTCGTGCGGTGGCCGGCGAAGTGCACGTCCGCCGTCGAGGCCGCGAACGGAATGGCCCCGACCAGCCCGAAGACCAGCAAGGCCAGTGCGCCGATCACCATGCCGGCCCACGCCATCACCATGGGCGGCACGAGGTCGTCGGTACCCGCCGAGAGGACGAAGAAGACGGCCAGTCCGGCAGCGGCGCCCAGCCCCCACAGCACCCCGACGAGGTCTACGCGCTGCGTGCCGCTCAGGTCGAGGACGAGCACCAAACCGCCGATCGCGAGCAACCCGCCGAGGATCGTCAGCCGCCGCGGGCGCTGAGAATGCCGCAACCACATCCACAGGACCACCAGCAGCGTGCCGGAGTACTCGAGCAGCAGCGCGACCCCAACCGACAGGTGCTCGACCGCGTTGAAGAAGAAGAATTGGCAGCCGGCGACGGCCACGAGCCCGTACGCGACGACGGCCGCCAAGCTGCGCCGCAGCAGTGACCACCGCCCGCGGAGCTGGATCAGGGCCGGGATCGTCAGTAGCAACGCTGCGGCCCCGACCCGGGCTGTCACCGCGCCACCGGGCGTCCAGCCCGAAGACATCAGCGAATCGGCGAACGAGCCGGACGTGCCGAACGTCGCGGCCGAGAGCACCGCGAGTCCCAGACCCACCGCACCCGCTCGCCTCACGACATCTCCCTGTAAGTGGTAAAACGTTCTATGCTCGTGACGGTAGCCGGGCCACGTGAAAGGAGTCAAGGTGATTTTTGCCCATGACACCGAACTGGCGCTCGCGGCCGTGGTCGCGCTGGTCAACTCCGCGGACGACGGCAGCCTGGACGATCTCGACGGCCTGGATCGCTTCGTCGCCGAGTGGGGCTGGACGGGGTCGCGGCGCCGCACGCCGGCTGAACTCGAGGCCGTGCAGGCGCTGCGTCCGCGGCTGCGGCAGATCTGGTACGAGGACGTGGACGGCGCGGTCGAGATCGTCAACCGACTGCTCCGTGAGGCGCAGGCCCTTCCCCAACTCGCCAAGCACGACGGCTGGGACTACCACCTGCACGCCACCTCGTCCGAGGCACCACTCGCCGATCGGATGGTCGTCGAAGCCGCAATGGCCTTCGTCGACGTGATCCGCACCGGCGAGCTCGACCGGCTGCAGGTCTGCGCCGCCGACGACTGCGACGACGTGCTCGTCGACCTCTCCAAGAACCGGTCGCGGCGCTTCTGCGACAAGGGCTGCGGCAACCGCGCGAACGTGGCCGCCTACCGCGCCCGCCGATCCGGACGTTGACGCTCACGGTCAGGGTCGCGAATCAGGACGTGATGTCCTTGCGGTCGAAGCGCAGGAACGCGATGCCCAGGAAGATCGCGCCGTAGACCAGAGCGAGACCTGTCCCCCGGATCATGTCGTCGTATCTGATCGGCGAGCTCAGCGTGTCGACCCAGGCGTAGTTGTAGTGCGTCGGCAGATAGTGCCGGTACGGATCCAGCGCGGTGATCTGGTCGAGGATGCTCGACACCACGACGAGCATCACCGCACCGCCGACCGCACCGAGTGGGTTGTCCACGCTCACGCTGAGCAGGAACGCGAGCGCCGCCACGATGAACAGCTGGCCGCAGATGAACACCACGACGATCAGGAGCCGCAGCGTCGATGCCCCGCTTCCGAACGAGCCACCGATCGGCGACCGCGCCGGCGACCAGCCGAAGAACAGCCCGCCCACGATGAACGCCCACACCGGCAGTACCACGTTCGCGGCGACACACAGCGTGCCGGCCACGGCCAGTTTCTGGCGCAGCAGCCGCGACCGCGGCACGGGTTGCGCGAGCAGGTAGCGCAGCGAAGCCCAGCTCGCCTCGCTGGCCACTGTGTCGCCGCAGAACAGCGCGACCACTACGACGAGCAGGAAGCCCACCGACGCGAACTCGGTGAACAACGCGAAGTTGAATCCACCGGACGTGGCCAGGCCGACGAGCTGCGGAGCGTTGCTGTCGGCGGCGCCGCCGATCTGGAACGCGATCGCGATGATGAGCGGCAGCACGATCAGCAGACCGAAGGCGACCTGCGTGCGGCGCCGCTTGATCTGGCGGGCGAACTCAACGCGCAACCGCAGCGTCTTGCGCGGGTCGTAGGTCGGCGGCCGCCCGGGATCCAGCGCCGCGAGGCGATCGTGCACCCCGCGCCGCGTCGCCGCGACCTTCGACAGCTCTCTTTCCGTCATTCGTCCCCTCCGATGAGGTCGAGGAAGACATCCTCGAGGGCGCGGCGGGCCGGCACGAGCTGGGAGCCGATCCCGGCGGCGGCGAGCACTTTGGCGGCGGCGGCGGGATCAGGCACGGACAGCTGCACGCCGTCCGAGCCGGCGATCTCCATGACCGATCCGGCTGCGACGAGCTTGCCCTTGTGCATGACGACGACGTGCGTGCAGGTCTGCTCCACCTCGGCCAGCAGGTGGCTCGACACGACCACCGTGCGGCCGGTCAGGGCGTACTGCTGCAGCACCTCGCGCATCTCGGCGATCTGCGGCGGGTCGAGGCCGTTGGTGGGCTCGTCGAGTACGAGGACCTCGGGCAGCCCGAGCATGGCCTGGGCGATGCCGAGCCGCTGCTTCATGCCGTGGCTGTAGGTCTTGACGCGCCGGTCGACGGACGGGCCGAGCCCGGCGATGTCCAGCGCGGTCGCGAACTCCGCCTCGTCGTCGGGCCGCCCGGTGGCGGCCCAGAACAGGCGCAGGTTCTCGCGACCGGAGAGGTGCGGCAGGAAGCCTGGGCCTTCGATGAACGCGCCGAGGCGGGCCAGCACCGGCGCGCCGGGAACCACTGGTTCGCCGAAGACGTGCACCGTGCCGGACGTCGGCGTGATCAGTCCGACGAGCACGCGCAGCGCCGTCGTCTTACCGGCGCCGTTGGGCCCGAGCAGGCCCACCACCTGACCGCGCTCGACCCGGAAGCTGACGCTGTCGACGGCGCGGTAACCGCCCGCGTACTCCTTCACCAGCGATTCGATGCTCACCGGCACGTCGACGAGATCGGGGTCGGATCGCAACACCCGCCGTCGGTGCACGATCACGAAGCCGACCCCCCCGCCGATGAGCAGGCACACCCCAAGACCGACGAGCAGCCACGCGATGGGGTGCCCGGCGCTCACCGCCGTGCCACTCGTGGTGGGGACGGTTACCTGCGTGCTGCCGGCGGAGCCGGCCGGCTCGGACGCGAGCGCCACCGTGTAGGAGCGGGCGTCCTGCGGCACCTGGTACGCGAAATCGGTCGTGCTGACGGACACGACGAGCCGGTGCCCGGACAGCACGTTGCGCACGATGGACGGCAGCCGCACCGTCACCGTCCGTGGCACGCCGGGGCGCATCCCGGTGAGCTTCAGCGGCGCGATGATCTGCGACGGCAGCTCGCTGGTGCCGTCCGGAGACAGGTCGTGCAGGCCCGCGAACAGCGTGACGTCGCGTCCCGTGCTGGACGTGATCGTCAACCGGACGGTGGACTGGCCGGCGATGGCCAGACTCTTGGACAACCTCGCCGACTGGAAGAACGCAGTCTGCCCGGACACCGACGGCAGCACCATCAGCGCCTGGTCGAAGCGGTTGGAGATGCCGCCGAGCCCGGGGATGCTCGTGATCGCGGCCGGGGCGCCACCGGCCGGTGAGCCGAGCCGCTGCGGACGTCCCGACACCGCGACTTCGCGGGTGTCACGCTTGGTGCCGGCGATGCCGGGGTAGCCGGCGGCCTGCAGCGTCTGCTGGCTCGCATCGCCGGTCGCGGCCGAGACCACGCCGTCGGCCTCGGCGAAGGTGAACGGCTGCTTCAGCGCGACCTGGCCGCCGAAGACCTTGCCGAACCAGGTCACCGCGGCGTTGATCGCCTCGGTCCCGCCGAGAGCCGGGCTGTCGTGCCCGCCCGGCCGCCAGACGACGGACACCGGCGTGCCGTGCGCGGCGATGCCCCGGGCGTTGGCGTCGGCCTCGCCGAGCGGGAAGAGGGAGTCCTGCTCGCCCTGCGTGAGCTGCGTCGGCGCCTTGATCTTGTCGATGACGGTGGCCGGGCTGGCCTGCTTCATGAGCGCGCGCATGGCGGCGGTCGGCTCGCCCGTCGACGCCGACGCTTGGTAGGCGGCACACACGTCGGGCGCGAACCGCCCGCAGGTGACGCTGGCCTCCGGCCCGAACGCATTGCCGAACAGTTGCCCGACCCAAAGCTTCTTGAACACGCCGGGCGCACTGCCAACGGCGTTGGGGAAGAACGCGTGCGAGAGGTCGTTCCAGGTGATGTCGGCCGAGACGGCCTTGATCCTCGGGTCGCTACCGGCGAGCAGCAGCGACAGGCCGCCGCCGTAGGACGCGCCCGCCGCCGCGATCTGCGGGGCCCCGCCCGTTCGCTTCACCTGTTTCAACGAGGCCAGGTAGCTGACGAGCAGCTTTGCGTCGCGTACCTCGTAGTTGGGCGAGGCGAAGTGGATCAGGCCGCCGGAGGCTCCGAAGCCGCGCGCGCTGTAGGCGAGGACGACATAGCCGTGCTCGGCGAACGTGCGGGCCTCGGTGGCGAGATCGCTCTTGTCACCGCCGAAGCCCTGAGACAGCAGGACGGCCGGCGCCGGCGTCGTCTCCGGCAGATAGAGCGTTGTGTCGAGCTGGACCTTCGTCGTGCCTTCGGGCGTTCCGGGGATGAACTGGGATCTCGTCGACACCGAGGGCGACGACGTCGATACGCCGATTGCGATCCCGGCCGCGACGAGCACGAGGACCGCGACCAGCACCAAGCGGATCGATCGGGAACGCAGTCGCTCTCTAAGGGCGGCTAGCGTCATTGGGACAGCCTACGGATGAAGTGGATCGTCATCCTCCGGGCTGACCCTGGTGTGACCCTGAACTCGAGCCGGCTCGAGCAGCAACGCCACGATGCCGTCGACGCTCAGGAGCCGCTGTCGGGTCAGGGCGTGAACCGCTTCTGCAGGGCGGCGTCCTTGGCCTGCGCCGCCTCGGCCAGGTCGATCTGGAACTGGGCCATCAGTTGCGCCAGCCCGTCGTCGGACGAGGCCAGCATGCGCACCGCCAGCAGACCCGCGTTGCGGGCACCGCCGATCGACACGGCGGCAACCGGTACGCCGTTTGGCATCTGCACGATCGAGAGCAATGAGTCCATGCCGTCGAGGTGCTTCAACGGCACGGGCACGCCGATCACCGGCAACGTCGTCAGCGACGCGACCATGCCGGGGAGGTGGGCGGCGCCGCCCGCGCCGGCGATGATCACCCGCAGCCCGCGGCCGGCCGCGGCGCGCGCGTACTCGACCATGCCGAGCGGCGTACGGTGCGCCGAGACGACCCGCACCTCGTGCGCGACCCCGAACTCGAAGAGGACTTCGCCCGCGGCGCCCATCACCTCGAAGTCGGAGTCGCTGCCCATGATCACGCCAACCAGCGGCGCCTTTTCAGCCACGTCGATCCCCGTTCATGAGGTAGTCGGCGGCCGCCTGCGCGCGGGAGCGCACGTCGGCGAGGTCGTCGCCGAGGGCGGTGACGTGCCCGACCTTGCGGCCCGGGCGGAACTGCTTGCCGTAGAGATGGATCTTGACATCCGGCCAGTGCGCCATCAGGTGATGAACCCGCTCGTCGATGCCTTTCGGGGTGACGTCGTCCGGCCCGCCGAGCAGATTCGCCATCACGATCACGGGCGCTGTGGGCGCGGTGGACCCGAGCGGGTAGTCGAGCACCGCGCGCAGATGCTGCTCGAACTGCGAGGTGCGGGCGCCCTCGATCGTCCAGTGCGCGGAGTTGTGCGGTCGCATCGCGAGTTCGTTCACCAGCAACCCCTCCGGCGTCTCGAACAACTCCACAGCGAGCACTCCGGTGACGCCGAGTTCGGACGCGATCCGCAGCGCGAGCGCCTGGGCCTGCTCGGCGCGTTCTTCGTCGAGACCGGGTGCGGGAGCGATCACCTCGACGCAGATGCCGTCCTGCTGGACGGTCTCGACGACCGGCCACACCGCCCCCTGGCCGAATGGTGAGCGCGCGACATCGGCTGCGAGTTCGCGCAGGATCGTGACCTTCTCCTCCGCGATCAACTCCACCTCGCCACCGTCAGGCTCACTCGAGGCCGGCGCTGGCAAGCCGGACGGGGTCAACGTCGCGAGGAGAGAGGCGGCGGCCGCCGGCGACTCCACCACCCAGACGCCCTTGCCGTCGTAGCCGCCACGGGTCGCCTTGAGCACGAGCGGCCACCCGACCAGCTCGGCGAAGTCGTTCACGTCGGCGGCGGACGCGACGGGCGCCCAGCGCGGGCACGGCACGCCGAGCTCGGCCAGCTTCCGACGCATCGCCGCCTTGTCCTGCGCGTAGAGCAGCGCGGCCGAGCCGGGGTGGACGGACACGCCGTCGGCCTCGAGCGCGGCGATGTGCGCGTTGGGGACGTGCTCGTGATCGAAGGTGACGGCGTCGCAGCCGACGGCGAACGCGCGCAGATCGTCCAGGGATCGAAAGTTCCCCACCACGACGTCCGCGCCGACGAGTGCGGCGCCGTCGTCGGGGGAGTCGGCAAGGATGCGCAGCGACTGACCGAGCGCTATGGCGGCCTGATGCGTCATCCGGGCCAGCTGACCCGCGCCAACCATGCCGACAACGGGTAGTCCGGTGCGCTCATCCACATCCCCGAGCGTAGGCCGTATCTGGCCTGTGGCTGTGCGAGAGCCAGGAGTCACACCCGGCGTCAAGTAGTCTCGCGCGTGTCATGACTACCCTGCGCCCCTCCTCGTTGCGGGAATACCTGAGGCTGTCGTGGCGCATCCTGCTCAAGGAACTGGCGGCCTTCGGGCTCATCGGAGCGATCGCGCTCGTCATCGACGTCGGCGTGTTCACCTTGCTGTCGGCGGAGGGGGCACTCAAGGCCAAGGCCGTGTCGACGATCGTCTCGACGACGTTCGCCTATTTCGGCAATCGCCACCTGTCGTTCTCGCACCGGGCTCGGACGAGTCTCGGCCGGGAGACCACGACGTTCTTCGGGATCAACCTGATCACGCTCATCTTCTCCGAGCTGATCATCGCGCTGTTCGTCTATGCGCTCCACTACGGCCACACGAGCGGAATGATCTTCTTCGTCAACCTGTGCACGATTGCGCTCGGCACGATCTTCCGGTTCTGGGCCTACAAGCGATTCGTGTTCCTGCATCCCGACCGGGTACGGGCCCACAACGTCGACATCGACGAGGAACT
>JAOPVG010000122.1 GCA_025966255.1 Jatrophihabitans sp. | reverse complement strand
CGAAGACGGTGTCCTCGGACAGGTTCTCGGCGTCGGCGAAGTCGATCGGCTTGCCGTCCTCGTCGGTCACCGGCAGCAGCGCGCCGAGGGCGTCGGGCTCGCGCTTGGTCAGCACGTTGAGCGGCGCGGTCGCGATGTGCAGGTGCTTGGAGTACGTGACGATGATGGTGAAGCCGAAGATGACCGCCATCTGCGCGAGCAGGAAGAACGTCTCGATGCCCTGGTTGTAAGCGCCATCGCCGAGCGCCTTGGCGACGAGGTAGGACATGAACGGGGCCTTCGAGTGGCCCCACGGGAAGTGGCCGGTGTTGTACTGCGCGCCGCGGTAGAGGAACAGCGTGATCACCACGAGCGAGATCATGCCGAGGATCACCCAGGCCGGCCCGGTGTGCGAGCCGTAGAAGCGACTGGCGCGCTGCTTGCGGTCTGGAGCGTTGCGCACCCGGTTGATCGCGAAGTAGGTGAGGCCGAGCAGCACTGCGACGCCGAAGAAATCTTCGAGGAAGCCGAGCCAGCGGGCGTGCCCGAAGATCGGGAACGCAAAGTCCTTGCTGAGCACGAGCGCGCCGTAAGCCTCGACGATGGTGAGGCCGAGGATCACGAAGCCCCAGAAGGTGAAGAAGTGGGCGAGTCCGGGCGCGCTCCACTTGAGCAGCTTCTTCTGACCGAAGACCTCGATCACCTGCGACTTGAACCGCTCCTGCAGACCCTCGGTGCGGGTGTCGTCCTTCTGGCCCGATCGGATCAGCCTGACCAGCCACGCGATGCGCCGACCGGCGACAGCGGCCGTCACGACCAGCATCGCAATGCCCAAGGTCAACCGCAGCCAACCGGGATTGGACCACTCCCAGTCGATGATCACCCCGTGCGCGACGGTCTGCTGCACGTGCTCTCCTCAGTGTCGAGCGAATCTCAGGTCGAGCGAACCTTGCGGAACTGACTGAGACTATTAGGTATCTCCGCAGAGTCAGCAATCAGCCGGAGCGATGTGGTGGTGCCCACGAACGGCGGCGTCGGGCGGCGGCCGATGCGCTCGACAGGCGGCCGGTGACCGGCTATGAATCACGCGTGGCGAAAAGGCCGGAGACCTCCCGCGTCCCCTCTGCTGTCGGCGCGATCCCGGTCGTCGGCGACCTGATGAAACAGGCTGACGCGCAGGCGCAGTGGATGCAGGACCTGCTGGAGCAGAACACCCGGCTGGTCGGCCAGTTCCCGGCGACCATGAAGACGTTCAACGATTCGCTGGAGCGCTTCAACCAGACCGTCGCGCGGCTCGACCGCGCGGTGTCCCGTATCGAGCGCGCCAGCAAGAACCTCACCGGACCGGTCGAGCGTCTGGCCGACGCTCTCGACACGAAGACGCTGCGCGATATTCCGGACGTGCTGGACGCGCTGCGCTCTGAGGCCCTGCCGGCACTGCGGGCCGCGACGGACACGCAGCGTCAGGTCGCGCTGCTGCAGTCGACCCTGGACCGCGTCATCGCGGTCGTCGGTGACCTGCCGGGTGCGAGCATCGTGCGCCGCATGGCCGGTGGCCGCCCCGACGAGCCGGCCGCACCCCGCCCGACGCCTGGCGCCGCCTCCGACTGACGTCGGTCGGGGGTGGACAAGATCGCTTCATCCGCCGTCAGACCCGGTTTCTAGGTACCGTTCGGCGGTGGACCAGATGGACGAGACGCACGAACGCTCCGAATCCGAGAGCGGGACGGCCGCGCCTGGCGGGTCCGGTTCGGGTGCGTCCGAGCCCCCCGCCGCTGACCAACGTCCAGGTATGCCGCCCACCGCGCTCAAACCCCGGCGGCCCTGGGACCGCGACCGGACAGGGGCCACGCCGGGCGGAAGCACCGGCGCGGCGAACGCTGCTGCGGTAGAGCCGACCGTGTCTGGCCCGTCCGGGCTCCGGCCGGCCCGACCGTGGTTGGCGAAGCAACCGGATGGAAGAGGCGCGACGATCGCCGCCCCGCCGTCGACGTCGGAAGCACCCGCGACCGCAGCCCCGGCTGATGCCGCTGGCGCGAGGTTGGTGCCGTCGGACCCGTCAGTTGTCATTGGAGCCATGGCCGCGGAGCTGGCGGAGTCGGGCGAGCCGCAAACGACGGCGGTCGCCCCGGAGCCCGGTCTGTCCGATCTCCTCGACGCGCCGGACCCCGCGGACGACGAGCCGGCCGACGCGGTTTCGCGCGGCCGGCGGGGCGCTCGGCGCCCGGCCACCCGTCGGCGGAAGGCCGAGCCGGCAGAGCAGGTAGGACAGGTGGCCGAGCGGTCGGTCGCGGGTCAGCCGCTCGCCGATGTGCCCACTTCGGGACCGGGCAGTCAGCAGTGGATTCAGGACATCGAGCGACGCCTCGCCGACACCGTGGCCCGCTTCGGCGACCTCGAGCGCAGCGCCGCCGCGCAACGCGCCGCCGAGGCGGAGGATCGCGCGCTCATCGAGCAGCGGCTCGTCGACGTGCAGCGGCGGGCCGAGGTCGACATCGCGGCCGAGGCGACGCGCCGGGCCGAGGTCGAGCAGCGCCTCACCGAAGTGCTCGAGCAGTTGGAGCAGGAACGCGCCTCCGCGCGAGACGAGGCGCTCAATGGGGCCGGTCTGCTGCGGGCCCAGCTCGAGGCGCAGCAAGCGGAGTTCGCCGAGATGCTGGACCACGAACGGACCGCAGCGCAGGAAATGCTGCACACCGCCACCGAGCAGCGCGGGGCCCAGGCGCACCGCGCTGATCAGGCCGAGCAGCTGTTGACGCAAGCCCAGCAGCAGCTGTCCCAT
>JAOPVG010000115.1 GCA_025966255.1 Jatrophihabitans sp. | reverse complement strand
CGCGCGCGACCTCGTTTCCGGAGTGCATGCAATGCCTCTTCGGCTCGTCACCGAGCGCGTCGCCGACATCGCCGACGCCGACTTCGTGTCGATTCTGCAGCCGGCCGCGGACTTGTTCGTGGTGAGCGCCGCCTCCGGCGACTACGCCGCGAAGTGGGATGGGCTGGTACTGCGATCGACGACCGGACGCCTCACGAGCGTGCTGGCCACCGGCAAGCCGATGAACATCGAGCACCTCGACGAGCTCGCCCTGCCCGCGGAGGTCCGCGACGAAGTGGACATCGATCCCGTGATCCTCGTGCCGCTGACCGGTACCGCGCCCGGCCACGGCGTGTTGTGCATCGGGCGCCAGACGGGTCGGCGGGCGTTCACGGCGGCCGAGACGGGGATGGCGACGATGTTCGCCGGGCAGGTGGCGCTCGCGCTGGAGCTGGCCGCCAGCCTCGCTCGTCGGGACCAGCTCGCACTCGTCGAGGAACGCGACCGGATCGCCCGCGATCTGCACGACCACGTGATCCAGCGGCTGTTCGCCATCGGTCTGACGATGGAGAACGCCGCGACGAAGCTCACGGGTACGCCGGCTGACCGGGTGCGGGCGAGCGTCGACGAGATCGACGAGACCATCAAGCAGATCCGGACCACGATCTACCAGCTCACCGGTCCGATCGTGTCGCCGCACACCTCGCTGCGGACGCAGGCGATCCGACTGTTCGACGACCTCGAAGTGGCGCTCGACTTCCGGCCGGATCTCGCCGTGGACGGACCGGTCGACTTCGGTGTCAACGAAGACGTCGTCGACGACTGCCTGGCGGTATTGCGCGAAGCGCTCACCAACGTGGCCCGACACGCGCACGCCACCAGGGCCGAGGTCGTCATCACGGTGAATACGACGTTGGTCCAGCTCGATGTGCGCGACAACGGCTGCGGCATCGGTGCGGCCAGCCGCCGGAGCGGTTTGGCGAATCTGCGCGCCCGCGCCGAGCGTCGCCACGGCTCGTTGACGGTCCAGGCGAACGGGGCGCACGGGACTTGGCTGCGCTGGTCGATCCCGGCCGAGGCCGCTGGCAGCGCGACGGTCTCCGCCCGGTAGCGTGCGGCCAGTTTCCGGCCGTCCCGCCGGGTGACCCAGGAGGCTCCGCCCGCATGCCACACCTCGATCTCGGTTCCCGGTCGCTCTATCACGAACGTCGGGGCGCCGGTGAGCCTCTGCTGTTGATCCAGGGCATGGCCGGTCATCACGCGTTGTGGGGCACCGAGTTCCTCAGTGCGCTCGACTCGCATTTCGACGTGGTGTCCTTCGACCACCGCGGCATCGGCGAGAGCAGCGACGAACCGGCGACCGAGTTCAGCATCGCCGACCTGGCCGACGACGCGGTTGCGTTACTGGACGCTCTCGGCTGGGCCGACGCGCACGTGCTCGGCATCTCGATGGGCGGCATGGTGGCGCAGGAGATCGCGCTCCGGCATCCCGATCGCGTGCGACGTCTCGTGCTCGGCTGCACCTACAGCGGCGGACCGGACGCCGCGCTGGGTGCCACCGGCCCGTTGCGGATGCTGCAGGCGATGGGCACCGGCCGGATCGACACCGCCCTGCGCGCCGCGTTCACCGCGAACTTCTCGCCGACGTTCACCGCCGACGAATCGCACTACGAGCCGTTCAAGACCGCGAGCCTGTCGGTGCGGGTGCCCGTCCCGATCGTCATGCGACAGGCGAAGGCGTGCTTCGTCCACGACACCAGCGCCCGCCTGCCGGCCGTCACGACTCCCACGCTCGTCGTGCACGGCACCGCCGACGAGATGATCGACTACGCCAACTCGGCTCACGTCGTCGGACTGATCCCGGGCGCGACCCTGCACTCGTTCGACGGCGTCGGGCATCTGTTCTGGTGGGAGCAGCCGGACGCAACCGCTGAGCTCGTCCGCGCGCACTGCCTGGACTGAGCGCGCTCCGGTCGACTAGGCCAGGGCTAGGTCGACGGCGGGCGTCGGGTCATCGCGCAACGCGTCCGCATGCTGGTGCAACAGCCGGCCGAGCACGCCGGCCAGGACGAGCGAGACCATGCCCGCTACCGCGAACACGGTCCGGATTCCGACGAGTGAAGCCAGCGCCCCGCCCACGATTGCGCCGAGCGGGATCGCGCCCCAGACGAGCGTGCGGTATGCGCCCTGCACCCGGCCGAACAGTTCCGGCGGGATCAGTGCCTGCCGCAGTGACATCGTGAGCACGTTCCACACCATCACGCCGGAGGCGGACAGCGCGAACAGCACCGCGGCGAGCACGCCGTGCCGGGTCAGGGCCATCAGCCCCATGGTGATCGCGGAGAACGCCGCACCGCAGGTCAGCACGAGCGGCCGACCGAACCGCCGGGCGAGCGGGGGAGTGGCCACGCCGCCGATCAGCGCGCCGATGCCCGCCGTGAACAGCACGAAGCCGAAGTCACCCGACGGCAACCGCAGCACCTCCAGCACATAGAGCACGAAGACGCCGGTGACCATCGTCTGCGCGAAGCCGGTGGCCGCCGAGATCAAGGTCAACCCTCGGAGCAACGTGTGTCGGCGCAGCCAGCACACCCCTTCGCCGATGTCGGCCCGGATCGACGTCTGCGTCGTCCGGGTCGGCCGGTAGTGCCCACGCAGCGTCATGATCAGGACGGCGGCGATCGCGAAGCCGGCCGCATTGAGGAAGAACGGCAGCGCCACCGCGAGCGCGAACAGCGCCGAGCCGACGGGCGCGCCGAGGAACGTCTGACCCAACGTCTCCTCGACCGTTATCAAGCTGTTCGCCCGATCGAGCTGGTCGCGCCCGACGACCTGGGGGAGTAGTGCGCGCACTGCACTGTCATAGACGGTCTCGGCCACGCCGAGGGCAAAGGCAACGGCGTAGAGCACGGGGATGCTGCCGGCGTGGGTGAGCAGCAGCAGCGCGAGAGCCGCGGTTGCGAGCGCGCGGACCGCGTTCGCCGCCGCCATTGCGTGCCGGCGATCGACGCGGTCGACCAGCGCCCCGCTCGGCAGCGCGAAGAGCAGCCACGGCAGGAATGCGAACGTCACCAGTCCCGAGACGGTCACCGGGTTCCGCGTGTACGCGGCGGCGGCGAGGGGGAGGGCGGTGCGCCCGATGCCGTCGGCGAGGTCGGACGCCGCGGTCGCGGAGTACATGCGCCAGAAGCCGGAACCGAGGCGGGTCACGGCCGGTCTCCGGTGTCGGCGGGGAAGACCGCGTACTGGACATCGACGGTGCGCGCGCCGCGTCCCGGTTTCATGTCGTGGTACCGCGCGATCACCGCGGCAATCTCGTCCGCGAGGGCACGGGTCTGGGTGGCGTTGAGCTCGAGGTTCGCGTCCAGGTCGCTGGAGGCCTTCTGCCACGCGACCGGCCACAGCGGCGCGGTCGCGAACCAGTTGGCGAGCCGCCGATTGCGGTCGGCCTGGAACTCGCGCAGCAGGAAGCCGACGGCCTCGCGGGTGTCGTCGTTCTGCATGAACTCGAAGCCCGTCATGTGGATCTGGTCGACGGCCATGCGCCACCAGCGTTGCCGGCGACCGGCGCTGCGGTGAGCGTCGGGGTCCTCATCGTCGAACTCCTCGACGAAGCCGTGTCGTGCGAGCTGACGCAGGTGGTAGCTCGTCGCACCGGTCGTCTCGCCGAGCTCCTCGGCCAGGCTGGTGACGCTCGCGCGCTTGCGTAGTTGGAGGATCCGCAGGATCTGCACACGCATCGGGTGGGCGAGGGCTTTGAGGGACGGTGCGTCCATCTCGAGACGGCGTTCCGGCATGGACGCAAAGATAGCTTGGCAAAGAACTCTTTGCAAACTGTCTTTGCAAATAACCTGGGGCTCTGAGTGGTGGGTCGTAGGCTGGTCGTTGCGTGTGGCACGATCGGGCAGGTGACCAGCACCCCCGCCGCGACGCAGCATCTGCGCGACCTCGCGCGCCTGCGCCGCGTCCGCGACCGGATCGACCGGGAGTACGCGCAGCCGCTGGACGTCGAGGCGCTCGCCCGCGGCGCGCACGTGTCGGCCGGGCACCTCAGCCGCGAGTTCCGGCTCGCCTACGGCGAGTCGCCGTACGCCTATCTGATGACTCGGCGCATCGAGCGCGCGATGGCGCTGCTGCGTCGTGGCGACCTCAGTGTCACCGAGGTCTGTTTCGCGGTCGGCTGCTCGTCGCTGGGCACGTTCAGCACTCGCTTCACCGAGTTGGTCGGGGTGCCGCCCAGCATCTATCGGAGCCAGACCGCTCGCGGGGCGGCGGAGATGCCGTCGTGTGTCGCGAAACAGGTGACCAGACCGATCAGGAATCGAGAAGCGGGGGTCACGGAGCCGCAACTAGCCTGACCGCCATGGACATCACCATCCACTCGGCCTTCCTCCCGCACAACGACCCGGAGGCCTCCCTGGCCTTCTATCGCGACACCCTCGGCTTCGAGGTCCGCAAGGACGTCGGCTACGGCGGGCTGCACTGGATCACGGTCGGCCCGGCCGACCAGCCCGGCGTGTCCATCGTCCTGTACCCGCCGGGCGCCGACCCCGGCATCACCGACGACGAGCGCCGCACCATCCTCGAGATGATGGCCAAGGGAACCTACGCCATCATCACCCTGGCCACCCACGACCTCGACGGCACCTTCGAGCGGCTGCAGGCCAGCGGCGCCGAGGTCGTCCAGGAGCCGATCGAGCAGCCCTACGGCGTTCGCGACTCCGCCTTCCGGGATCCCGCGGGCAACCTGATCCGGATCAACGAGGTGCCCTGAACCGCCCGGCCATCGCAGCCACGACTCGGTGGACGGCAGGGCCTGACCTCACCCGGGCTGCTTCAGGACGGGCCCGCGTAACAGATGGAGACACGATGAGCATGGCCACGAGGACGGACACGCAGTCGCCGGCGTTGCACGTTGGGGACAGCCACGACCTGATCCGCGTGCATGGCGCGCGCGTGAACAACCTCAAGGACGTCAGCGTCGAGATCCCGAAGCGCCGGCTGACGGTGTTCACCGGCGTCTCGGGGTCGGGCAAGAGCTCTCTGGTGTTCGACACGATCGCCGCGGAGTCGCAGCGGCTGATCAACGAAACCTACAGCGCCTTCGTGCAGGGCTTCATGCCGACGCTGGCGCGGCCGGAGGTCGATGTGCTGGCGGGGCTGACGACCGCGATCATCGTCGGCCAGGAGCGGATGGGTGGCGACGCCCGCTCCACGGTCGGCACCGCCACCGACGCCAACGCGATGCTGCGCATCCTCTTCAGCCGGCTCGGGCAGCCGCACATCGGCTCGCCCAGCGCGTACTCGTTCAACGTCCCCTCGGTCACGGCGAGCGGTGCCATCACGGTCGAGCGCGGTGCCGGCAAGACCCAGACCCAAAAGGCCACCTTCAACCGCCTCGGCGGCATGTGCCCACGCTGCGAGGGCATGGGCAACGTGACTGACTTCGACCTGTCTGCGCTGTACGACGACGGCCGGTCGCTCAACGAGGGCGCGCTCACGATTCCCGGCTACAGCATGGATGGCTGGT
>JAOPVG010000089.1 GCA_025966255.1 Jatrophihabitans sp. | reverse complement strand
CAGCGCGAGCAAGCCCGGTGTCGTCGGCGTCGAGACCGAGTCGTTCACGTTCCAGGCGCTCGAAGAGCGCCGGCTCGGGTTCCTTGACGGACTTAAGCAAAACTGCCCGTGGGTGACCCAGTCCGGCGGTGGCGTCGAATACCAAGTGTCGACCGACCGGGTGGCGTCAGCGACGCGTGACTACATGACCTCTACGAAGAACCTCGTCGGGATCTACGTGACCGGCGGCAACCCGCAGGTCACGGCCCAGACCGTGGCGGCGGCGGGCAAGACATCGACAGTCAAGGTCATCGGCTTCGACTTCACCGCGGAAAACGTGGCCCAGATCAAGGCCGGCAACATGTACGCAGCCATCGGCCAAGACCCGTACGGCCAGTCCTTCGACACCCTCGTCTGGCTGTACAACGCGCTGGTCGACAAGCAGAAGCCGTCGCCTGACTACTTCATCCCAACGAGGTCCGTTGTCGGCATCCAGGCCAACATCACCACGGTCTCGGCCTCGAGGTAGCCCGTCATTCCTCGAGTTTGCCGGTCCAGGGAGTCGGCGATACGGCGATCGGCCTTCGCATGCGGTTACGTCGGATTTACGGTCGGGACACACGACCGAAACCGCTCGCCCCTTGACTGACTCTCGACCCGCACCAGTGCGGGGCGCGTCTAGGGTTCCGCCGCCGGTCACCCGGGTGGGTCTGGTCCGAGAGATGCAGGCGAGGCCGGCGCACCGTTGCGTAGCCGCGTTCCACGGCGGGAGAAAAGCCCGGGAGGCCATTTGGGCCCGAGCTGTGGACGCGAGAAGCGGTTCGGGCATCCGTCATCGGAGGCCACGCATGACCGCACTCCAGAAATCACCTGACGTCGCCGTCGACGCGACGGACACCCACGACCTCGCTACGTTCGGCTACGAGCAGAAGCTGCACCGCGCCATCGGCAGCTATGGCTCGTTCGCGGCCGGCTTCTCGTTCGTCTCGATCCTGACGACCGTCTTCCAGCTCTTCAGCTTCGGGTTCGGCTTCGGGGGGCCGTCGTTCTTCTGGACGTGGCCCATCGTGTTCATCGGTCAGATGCTCGTGGCGCTCTGCTTCGCCGAACTCGCTTCGCGCTATCCGATCTCGGGCTGCATCTACCAGTGGGCGACGCGCCTCGGCGGTGCGCTCTGGGGCTGGATGGCCGGCTGGCTGATGCTTGTGGCGCAGGTCGTCACCGTCGCGGCCGCCGCGATCGCGCTCGAGATCGTGCTGCCCTCGCTCTGGACCGGCTTCAACCTCGTCGACAACCCGACCGAGAACGCGGTCGTGCTCGGCAGCATCCTGCTCGCGGTCACGACGGCGATCAACGCTGTCGGCGTCCGGGTCATGTCGGTCATCAACAGTGTCGGAGTGACCTGCGAACTCGTCGGCGTCGTGCTCCTGTGCGTCGCGCTCTTCTCCCACACGAAGCGTGGCCCCGGCATCGTCCTGCACACCGGCGCGGGCGTCGGGCACGGGTCGGGCTACCTGTGGTCCTTCATCATCTCCGGACTGATGGCCGCCTACGTGATGGTCGGCTTCGACAGCGCCGGTGAGCTGTCCGAGGAGACGAGGAACCCGCGCAGGACAGCGCCGCGGACGATCATCCGGGCCCTCGCCGTCTCCGGCATCGGCGGCGCATTCATGTTGCTCGCGACGTTGATGGCCGCGCCCAGCGTCACCGACGGCTCGCTCGGTGACCCCACCAAAGGCCTGCCGTACGTGCTGACCAGCAGACTCGGTGACACCCTCGGGCGGGTCTTCCTTATCGACGTCGCCATTGCCGTGAGCGTGTGCACGCTCGCGATCCAGACCGCGACCACTCGGATGATGTTCTCGATGGCCCGCGACCATGTGTTGCCGTTCTCGACCGAGCTCGCGACGGTGAATGGGCGCACGGGCACGCCCATCCGTCCTGCGGTCCTCGTCGGCGTGCTGACCGTCGGCGTGCTCTACGTGAACGTGGGTAACGGCGCGGTCTTCCTGGCGTTGTCCAGCGTCTGCATCATGCTGCTCTACATCGCCTACCTGATGGTGACCGTGCCGCTGCTCGTCCGTCGCCTCAAGGGCGAGCTGGCCGACCAGCCGGGACTCTTCTCCCTCGGCCGTTGGGGAGTGCCGGTCAACATCATCGCGATCGTCTGGGGCACGGTCATGGCGATCAACCTGGGATGGCCCCGGGCAAAGGTCTTCGGCACCGACTGGTACCTGCAGTACGCGCCCGAACTCTTCCTGGGCGCCGCGATCGTTCTCGGTGCGATCGCCTACGTGGCGCAGCGTAGGGAGAATCGGCGCAAGGCCGTGGCTCTCGACCCGGCACCCTTGCGCGACGCGCGAGCAGAGGCCACGGCGTGACTGCGCTGCTGACGCACGACGTCCCTGGCGGTGCAGCGTGGTCGTTGCAGCTCCGCCGTGGACGGCTGCTCCGGCTGACGGCCTTGGCCGACGGTGCCAATTGCTCGACGCTGATCTTCCCGGCTGCAGATCCGGTCGATCGGATGAACGTGCCGGACACCCTGAAGGCGCAGATGAGCGCGCGCATACATCCGCCGATGGTGTTGATGTCCGACCGGGGTGTCGGGTTGGCGTCGGTGACCGGATCGTCGCTCGGCTGGCACGACGCCCTGGGCGGTCACTCGCTCGAGCGTCATGTCGAGCAGTTCGGCCCGACGACCTACCAGACCGAGCGCAACGAATGGCGCCGCTCGGCGCGGGTCGGGCTGGTCAGCGAGCTGACCAAGCACGGACGTGACGAGGCGGATCTGCACGCCTGCGTGAACTTCTTCTCGAAGGTGGCGCTCGACGAGCACGCCGCGCTCAGTTGGGTGCCCGGGCACGCGTCGGCCGGTGACTGGATCACGGTGCGGGCCGAGATCGACCTGTTGCTCGTGCTCAGTACCTCGCCGCACCCCATGGACCCGACGTGGGCGCCCGGTGGCATCCGGGCCGAGGTCCTCGTCGGCGAGCCGTACGGAGTCGACGATCCCTCGATGCTCTTCCGCCCGGAGAGCGCACGGGCTCTCGACGCAGCGAGGGAGGTATTCGCGTGAGCACGACCATGGAGTTCCCGACCGTGGCAAGCGCCTTGGATCCCGACGATGCCACGGTGGACGTCACGGTCGATTCCGGCGACGGGTTCGCGGGCATCGTCCCGGCGGGCGCGTCGGTCCGGATCGTCGACCTGTTCGGCAACCAGGACGTCGACACCCTGTTCTACGACGCGCAAAACCTGGACAACCGCTAAGATCGGA
>JAOPVG010000048.1 GCA_025966255.1 Jatrophihabitans sp. | reverse complement strand
AATACGCCAGCGTTCTCGCAGCCGAACGGGAGCTTTGGTTCCCCGGCGTTTGGGAGAATTACGAGTACGACGACGGATCCGCGGGTGGCGCCGTTTGCGCTTCGGATCAGCCGGTGAGGTTTGGCTGCCGCCGCAGACAAATAGCAGGTCCCTCCACTTCGCTTCGCTCCGATCGGGATGACAAAGTCGGGTTTGGTGGTATCCCACCCTTCGCTGCGCGTAGGCTGGGGCACCCGAGTGGTGGTGCATGCGGAATGCAGGTCAGTCGCTTCGCTCAGATGACAGCACTTATTTTATGGCGAAGGCAAGTTCGCTTTGTGGTGCAGGCGAGTCATCAGACTGTGAGATATGGGCGCGCTCGTGGGCTAGCAGCCATTGTTTGCGATGGAGGCCGCCGCCGTAGCCGGTGAGCGAGCCGTTGGCGCCGATGACGCGGTGGCACGGAACGATGATCGAGATCGGGTTCTGTCCGTTGGCCAGGCCAACGGCCCGCGCCGCCCCCGGCACGCCGAGCGCCAGCGCGATTGCCCCGTAGCTCGTCGTCTCGCCGCACGGAATGGTCAGCAGCACGTCCCACACGCGACGCTGGAACGCAGTGCCGATCGGGTGCAGCGGCAGATCGAACTCGACGCGCTCGCCGGCGAAGTACTCGCCGAGCTGGGTGCGGACGTCGTCGAAAGCATCGTCGTTGCGCTCCCAACCGGACTCGGGATCCGCTGGGTGCCGGCCTGTCGACATGTACAGCGCAATGATCCCCTCGTCGTCGCGAGCCAGCAGGAGTTCGCCGAGCGGCGAGTCGATCGTGGTCCAACTGATCATGGCGAGACGCTCCAGAGGTCGGCGTACATGTGGGCCCAGAGGTGGTAGTTCGCGTAGGTGCGCCACGGCCCCCACGCGGGGCGCCCGTCGGCCAGATCGATGCCGAGATCCGCAGCAGCGCGACGGACGACGAGATCGGATGCCAGCAGCACGTCCGGATGCGCCACCGCCCGCATGCAGAGGTAGTCGGCCGTCCACGGCCCGACGCCGGGCAGCGCGAGCAATGCCGCGCGGATCTCGTCGCGGTCGGAGCTTGGATCGAGCTCGATCGCACCGCCCGCAAAGGCCGCGGCGATGGCCTGCACCGACCGGCCGCGTGCTCGCGGCATCGGCAGGGTCGCCGGGTCGACGGCGGCTAGAACATCCGGCGTCGGGAACAGCAGCCAGGGCTCATCGGCGAAGGCCCGCTGCCCGTGCTCGGCGGCGATCCGGCCGAGGACGGTGCGCGCACCGCTGACGGAGATCTGTTGGCCGACGACGGTCCCCACCGCGGTCTCGAAGCCGTCGACCGTGCCCGGTGCCCGCAAGCCGGCGCGCTTGCGCACCAGCGGCGCCAGGGCGGGGTCGGCGCCGAGGACGGTGTCGACCGCGACCGGATCGGCGTCGAGATCGAGCAACCGGCGCACCCGCGACACCACCGTGACGAGATCGCGGGTGTCGTGGAGTCGCACCCGGCACAGCACTGCGCCGTCACCGGCCGAGAGCGACACAAGGGCCGGCCCGCCCGGCGCCGGGATGACGCGGGTGAAGACGCCGCCCTCGTAGTGCTGGAGGCCGGGCACGGCATGGGCACCGAGGAAGTCGAGCATTGTCGACAGCGTCATCGGCTCGCGGTACGGCAGACGCAGCGTCACCACACCGGCATCCGGGGCGGAGGGGGTCCGGCGGGCCGCGCGCAGCATGGACGGAGTGCCCGCGAAGACGGTACGGATCGTGTCGTTGAACTGCCGCACGCTCGCGAAGCCGGCCGCGAAGGCGACGTCGGTGACGGGCAGGTCAGTGGTCTCGAGCAGCACCCGAGCTGTCTGCGCACGCTGCGCCCGCGCCAGCGCGATCGGGCCGGCGCCCACCTCGGCCACCAGCGTGCGGTGGATCTGCCGTTCGGAGTAGCCGAGTCGGCGCGCGAGCCCCGGCACGCCGGCGCGGTCGATGACACCGTCGGTTATCAGCCGCAGCGCCCGGCCGGCGAGATCGCCCCGCACATTCCACTCCGGCGAGCCCGGAGAGGCGTCGGGTCGGCAGCGCTTGCATGCCCGGTACCCGGCCTTCTGCGCCGCCGCCGCGCTCGGGTGGAAGCTCACGTTCTTGCGGTGCGGGGTGATCGCCGGGCAGGAGGGCCGGCAGTAGATGCCAGTCGTGCGGACGGCAATGAAGAACCACCCGTCGAACCGCGGGTCGCGGGACTGCACCGCGCGGTAGCACGTGTCGGCATCGGGGAGGAGCACGATGACCAGTCTGCCCTCGCCCTCCGACAACAGCTGGCGGTTTTCGGACGCCACCGTCCGGCCGCACCCCCGGATGCCACCGTCCAGCCTCGGCCGGGATGGGCCCGACGCTCAACCGGTGTTGCGCAAGCCGGCGGCCACTCCGTTGATCGTGAGCAGCAGCGCGCGGCGCAGCTCGGGTGACACGTCGGACTGCTCGGCCGCCCGCACCCGCGCGAGCAGGTCCACCTGCAGGTAGGAGATCGGGTCGAGGTAGGCATCGCGCACCCCGAAGGTGCGCTGGAGCACGGGGGAGTCGTCGAGCAACTCCTTCTCCCCGGTCACGTGCAGGAGCCCGCTGAGCGTGCGTTCGTGCTCCTCGCGCACGACGTCGAACATGTGCCGCAGCGGCTCCGGCACGAGCGTGCCGACGTAGTGCGCCGCGATGTCCAGGTCGGTCTTGGCGAGCGTCATCTCCACATTCGAGATGAACGTGCGGAAGAAGTGCCATTGCTCGTGCATCTCGGACAGCACGTCGCCGAGCCCCTCGGCGCGCGCGGCCGCGAGGCCCGTCCCGACGCCGAACCAACCCGGGACGATCTGGCGCGATTGCGTCCAGCCGAACACCCACGGGATCGCGCGCAGCCCCTCGATGCCACCGCCGCTCGACGGGCGCCGCGCCGGCCGGGAACCGATGTTGAGCAGACCGAGCTGCTCGACCGGCGTCGACGCGAGGAAGTAGTCAGGCAGATCCGGATCGTCGACGAAGGCGCGGTACGCGGCGTACGCAGCGTCGCTGATGACGTCCATGCAGCGGTCCCACCGATCCAGCTGCGCACCGGACTGCCGCGGCGTGCGGTGCAGGGCCGATGCGCGCAACGTGGCGGCGACGGTGAGTTGCAGATTCTCGCGGGCAAGCTCGGGCAGCGCGTACTTGTCGGAGATGACCTCGCCCTGCTCGGTGAACTTGATCTCGCCGTCGAGCACGCCGAACGGCTGGGCGAGGATCGAGTCGTACGTCGGGCCACCGCCGCGGCCCACCGTGCCGCCGCGGCCGTGGAACAGCCGCAGCCGAACCCCGTGCCGGGCGGCGACGTCGCGCAGTGTGCGCTGAGCGCGGTGGATCTCCCACTGCGACGTCGCGATACCAGCCTGCTTGTTCGAGTCGGAGTAGCCGAGCATGACCTCTTGGACGTCGCCGCGCAGCGCGACGATCAGGCGGTAGGTGGGGTCGGCAAGCAGATCGTCGAGCACCTCGCCCGCCTTGCGCAGCTCGTCCACCGTCTCGAGCAGCGGCACGAAGCCGATGCGCGCGAACCGGTCCCGAGCGCCGTCCGGCCCGGCGCCGTGGACATCGACCAGACCGGCTTCCCGCGCCAACAGCACCGCGGCGAGCACGTCGTCGGCGCCGCGCGTCATGGACACGATGTAGCTCTCCACAACCTCGGGCCCGTACGTGTCGAGTGCGTCGCGGATCGCGGTGAACACTGCGAACGTCTTCGCGCCCTCTTCGTCGAGCGGCGGCGGCGATCCGGCCAGCGGGCGTCGCGACTTCAGCTCCCGGGACAGCAGCCGCAGCCGGTAGTCGCGCGGCACGTCGGCGTACAGCCACATCTCCTCGACGAGCCGGTCGACGAGCTGACCCACAGCGTGGTGATGCGCGTCGGCGTGCTCACGGACGTCCATCGTCGCCAGATGCAGACCGAAGACGGCGACCGTGCGCTCGACCCGGGCCAGCAGGCCGTCGGCGATCAGCCCGCCGGCGTTGCTGCGCAGCGAGTCGCCGAGCAGCGTGAGCTCGGCCAGCAGCTGGGCGGTGCCGCGGAAGTCGAAGCCCGGGCGATGCGGCAGGCCGTCGTCCACGCGGCGGCGGGTGTTCGCGATCTTGGCCTTGATGCAGGTGAGCTTGAGCCGGTACGGCTCGGTGGCGTTGAGCGTGATCAACCGCGGATCGATGTCGAGGACGGCGAGATCGGCCTCGATGGACGCGGCGAGTTCGGGCGAAGCCGGCACCACAGCGGTCGAGGACGACAGCTCGGCGATCAGTGAGTCCACGGCGCGGTCGACCGACCGCGCCGCAACGTGATGTTGCATGCGTAGGACGTCGCGCGTAACCGCTGCGGTCACGTTCGGGTTGCCGTCGCGGTCGCCGCCGATCCACGTGCCGAAGGTCAGCGGATGCGCGTTGGCCGACAGCCGCACGCCGTGCTGCGCGGCCTCCTCGGCCAGGTCGGTCGCGAGCTCTGGCAGCGTCTCGTCGGCGAGGTCCTGCAGGTAGTAGACGACGTTGCGGGCCTCGTCGAGCGGGGTCGGCCGCTGCTGGCGGAGTTCGTCGGTCTGCCAGACCAGGTCGACCATCTCGGCGAGGTCGCGGTCCTGGCGGGCGCGGCCCGTGCTGCCCGGTGGCGTGGGCGCGGCCAGGATGTCAGCCACCCGCCGCAGCTTGGTCAGGATCGACCGGCGGCTCGCCTCGGTGGGGTGGGCGGTGAACACGGGTCGTACGGCGAGCGCCTCCAGCGCCTGGGCCAGGCCGGCTGCTCCCTTCGCCTCGGCGACGTCGCCGACCGCGCGGGACAACCAGCCCTCGTCGGCGGGCCGGGCCCGCAGGCTGCGCACCCGGTGCACCTGCTCGGCGACGTTGGCCAGATGGAAGTACGCCGAGAACGCGCGGACGAGCACGGCCGCCGTCTCGATCGGCTGTTCGGCGAGCAACCCCCGCACCACGTCCCGCGCGGCACCCTCACCGGTCTTGCTCTGCTTCGTGAGAGCCCGCACCTGTTCGACGAGATCGAGTGCATCCTGCCCTTGTTGGCGGACGAGCGATTCCCCAAGCAGGGCACCGACCCGACGCACGTCGGCCCGCAGTTCGGCGTCTCCGGCGCCGTCTGCGGGGTCGTCCGGCATCTCCAGCTGGGGCTCTACGCTGCTGTGCACGCAGTCCATTGTCCCGGGTAGCGTCGGAACGACAATCGCCGACACGGAAGAGGACGGCCGATGCGGGTGCTGGTGACCGGCGGAGCGGGTTACATAGGCAGCGTTGTCACGGCCCAGTTGCTCAGCGAGGGACACCAAGTTGTCGTGGTGGACGACCTGTCCACCGGGCATGCCGACGCCGTCCCGCCCGGCGCGGAGTTCCACCAGCTCGACGTCGCCGCGCTGGATCCCGTTCTCGGCGACTGGGGCGTGGAGGCCGTGATCCACTTCGCCGCGAAATCCTTGGTCGGTGAGTCGGTTGCCGAACCAGCCCGGTACTGGCGCACCAACGTAGTGGGCACGGTCGCGCTACTGGACTCGCTGCGGGCGCACGGAATCGACCGGATCGTGTTCTCCTCTTCCGCGGCGACCTACGGGCAGTCGAAGGAGCAGCCGATTCGGGAGGACGCGCCGACCGCGCCGACCAGCGCCTACGGTTCGTCCAAGCTCGCGGTCGACCTGGCGCTGGCCGACTACGCGCGCGCATACGGGCTGGGGGCGATCAGCTTGCGCTACTTCAACGTCGCCGGCGCGTTGCGAACATCGGAGGGCCGGTACTACGGCGAGCGGCATACCACCGAGACGCACCTGATCCCCAACGCGTTACGCGCGGCCTCCGGGACGGGCGAGGCGCTCCCGCTGTTCGGCACGGACTACCCGACGCCGGACGGCACCTGCGTCCGTGACTACATCCACGTTGTCGACCTGGCCCACGCTCACGTGCAGTCGCTCGGTGTCGCCGCGCCGGGTATCCATCAGATCGTCAACCTCGGCAGCGGGTCGGGCAACTCTGTTCGCGAGGTGTTACGGACCGTCCGCGCCGTCACTGGGAGTGATGTCCCGGTGGCCGAAGCGCCGCGACGTCCGGGTGATCCACCGGTCCTCATCGCATCGAACGACCGCGCGGCCGACCTGCTCGGCTGGCGTCCCACAC
Source organism: Jatrophihabitans sp. (assembly GCA_025966255.1). Lineage (GTDB taxonomy): Bacteria > Actinomycetota > Actinomycetes > Mycobacteriales > Jatrophihabitantaceae > Jatrophihabitans. The sequence goes on along the minus strand of JAOPVG010000048.1, from coordinate 81 downwards.
TTAGCCTGCGGGCAATGGTCGAGGATGCCTGGGAATTCCACAACGCGACGAACTGACCGTGCTGGAGCGATCAAGAAATTA
>JAOPVG010000622.1 GCA_025966255.1 Jatrophihabitans sp. | reverse complement strand
GGATACATGGTTGGGACGAGTCATGACGGTGCTCCTGGAAGTCGGTGATCCGAGGGGAGCGGTCGGCGCAGACTGAAGGCCCGCGACGAGGGGCCGACCGGAGTGGTTACCGGACCTCGTCGCGGCTACGAAGAAGCAGACCGCGCGTCATGGTGGACCGAGTCTAACCCCACCGTTGCGGGGTCAGACCAGTGAGTCGACCGGCAGCGGACCGCGGCTGAGCACGGTGCGGATCGCGAAGGTGCTGCGCGCGTCGGTGACTGCGGGGATGGCCAGCAGGTGATCGAGCAGCAGCGTCTCGTAGGACGCCAGGTCGCCGACCACGGCTTCGAGCAGGAAATCGGCCTCGCCCGACACGACGTGACACGCCACCACTGCGGGGATCGCGAGGATCGATGCCTCGACCATCCGTGAGGTCTCGCGCGAATGCTGGTCGACCTTCAGCGAGATGAACACCGTGAGGCCGAGCCCGATCCGGGTGCGATCCAGCTCGGCGCGGTAGCCGGTGATGATGCCGTCGGCCTCGAGGGCCTTGGTGCGGCGCAGGCATGAGGACGGCGCGAGGGCGACCGCCTCGGCGAGCTCGACGTTGGCGATCCGACCGTCCCGCTGGAGCTGCGTCAGGATGGCTCGATCAGTCTTGTCGTGGCTGATGTTCGGCATGAATTCAATCGTAGCGGCACATTGGTCGAACGATGTTGCACTGACTCGGCCTTTCCGCGGCACATTCGGCAGCGCGTGCCGGGCGATTTCCGGCACCGTAGCAGGCATGACATCAGCGGCCGATCTCACCACCGGACGGGCCACCGCCCTCTATGTCGGGGCCTTGCTCGGGCCGAGCGTGCTGCTGCTTCCCGGCTTGGCCGCGTCGCTGGCCGGGCCCGCCTCGATCCTCGCCTGGTCCGGCCTGCTCGTGGTCTCCGGCCTGCTGGCGTGGATCTTCAGCAGCCTGGGCACTCGGCTCCCCGGACGTGGGGGCGTGGCCGCCTACACCGCAGCCGCATTCGGGCCGCGCGCCGAGCGAGCCGTCACCTGGTGCTTCCTGGGCGGGGTCAGCTGCGGCGCGCCGGTCGTCTGCCTGATCGGCGCGGCCTACGTCTCGCGCCTGCTCGGCGGCGGGCACCTGGCGACGGTTTTGGTGGCCACCGTCCTGCTGGTTGCCGTCGTCGCCCTGACGCTCGGCGGGGCGCGGGCGAGCTCGACGGCCCAGCTCGTCCTCGTCGCCGTGCTGATCGCGCTCATCGCACTGGCCGTGGTGGGCTCAGCGCCGCAGGCCAAGGCGGCCAACTGGCATCCGTTCGCGCCGCACGGCTGGACGGGCGTGGGTCACGCGTCTTCCGTCCTGATGCTGTCGTTCGTCGGCTGGGAGGCGATCGCCCCGCTCACCGCCCGGCTGCACGACCCGCGCCGTCAGCTCCCGCGGGTGATCACCGCGGCGTTCGTGATCACCTCGGCCGTCTACCTGTCGCTGAGCGTTGCCACGATCGCCGTGCTCGGGCGCAACGCCGGCAGTCCGGTGCCGGTCGCCGATCTGCTCCACCTCGCGCTCGGCCGGGCCGGTGGTGTCATCGCCGCCGCGGCGGCGATCGCGTTGACGCTCGCGGCGACCAATGCCTACCTGACCGGCGCCGCGGAGATGGTGGCCGGGCTGCGCGGGCAGAAGCGGGCGAGCGAGCGCGCGGCGGGCTCGCGACGACTGCAGCTCGGCGTCGCTGCCGCAGGGGTCGTGTTGCTCGGCGCCGCCGGCGCCGGCCTCGTCACCACCGCCGAACTGGTCGCGCTGCCGACCGCCATGTTCCTCACCGTGTACGTCGGCTGCACCGCGGCCGCGGCGCGGGTACTGACCGGCCCGGTCCGCAGCGCGGCGGTGCTCGCCTGCGCGGCCGTGCTGCTCGTGCTGGCGTTCAGTGGCTGGGCTCCGCTGCTTGCCCTCGCGGTGGTGGCCGCCGCCGTAGGCACCCGAGCCCGTCCGGCCGGATACCGCGAACCCGCAGCGATCTCCGGCCTTCCGTGACGGAATTCGTCGTGACTCGTCCCGCACAGCCCGAAATCCGTTGTTGAATAGGCATCTGACCGTGTGTAGCGTTCGGCTCACCCCAGCCCAGTAACGCGAGCGGAGCGAGGCCCTCACCGTGACCCGAACAGTGCAGAACTTCATCGACGGAAAACTCGCCGACGCACTGAGTGGACGCCGGAGCGAGCTGATCAATCCGTCGACCGGTGAGGTGTTCGGCACCGCGCCGGTATCCGGGCCGGAGGACGTCGACGCCGCCTACCGCGCCGCTGGGAAGGCCTTCGAGAGCTGGCGCGACACGACGCCGAGCGAACGGCAGAGGGCGCTGCTGAAGTTCGCCGACGCCATGGAGGATCGCGCCGAGGAGATCATCGCGGCCGAGAGTGAGAACACCGGGAAGCCGATCGAGTTGACGCGCACCGAAGAGATTCCGCCGGCGCTCGACCAGATCCGCTTCTTCGCCGGTGCCGCCCGCGTGCTCGAGGGGCGCAGTGCCGGCGAG
>JAOPVG010000621.1 GCA_025966255.1 Jatrophihabitans sp. | reverse complement strand
TGCAGATCGCCGGCCTGCTCGGGTCGCTGCTCATCGGTTGGCTGCTGCTCCGGTGGGCGCTGGCCCGGGGCAAGCCGTGGCTCGCGACGCTGTGGGCGTGGTGCCCGGTGACGATCACCGAGTATGCGAACAACGCGCACATCGACTGGCTGGCGGTGCTGTTCGTCGTGCTCGCGTTCGGGACCGGCGCGGTGCGGCGCCCGGGTCTGGCCGGCGCCCTGGTGGGGGCGGCGATCGCGGTGAAGCTCTACCCCGCGCTCGTGCTGCCGGCGCTGATGCGGCGCAATCCGCTGGTTGCTGTCGGGGCCGCGGTCGGGGTCGTGGTGCTGGTCTACATACCGCACGTGATGGCGGTGGGCTCGGCGGTGATCGGCTACCTGCCGGGGTATCTCCATGAGGAGAGCTTCCAGAGCGGCCGGCGGCTGCTCTTGCTACGGCAGGTGGTGCCGCAGTCAGTCGCCACCCTGGTGGGTGCGGCCATCCTGGCCGCGGTGGCGATCTGGGCGTGGCGGCGCGGGGATCCGGAGTCGCCGGAGCGCAGCGCTGTGGTCGTGGTGGGCGTCGCCCTTCTTGTCTTCACGCCGAGTTACAGCTGGTACTGCGGGCTGCTCCTCGCGCTGGTCGCGATGACGGGTGCCCTGGAATGGGTGCCGCTCGTCTTTGCCGGCACGGCGGCATATCTCGTGCACTCTGATCACGACGTGGTCATCTACGTGGTAGCCGCGTCGGCGACCGCCACGATCGCGGCGGTGCGGCACGTCGATAGCCTGCGCAGATGGCCCCCGTGGATCTCACCTATGACGGACCGCTCGCGATCGTCACGCTTGATGCCCCGCCCCTGAACCTCTTCGACCACGCCATGATGGCCGGTCTCCAGTCGGCGATCTCGTCGGTCGCGGCGTCGCCGGACGCGCGTGGCCTGCTGATCCAGGCGTCCGGCCGGGCGGTGTCGGCGGGCGTCGACGTCAACGTCTTCGCCTCGCTTGATCCCGCGACCGGCGAGACGCTGTGGAGCGAATGGTTCGAGCTGATCCACCTCATCGAGGATCTGCCCGTCCCGACCGTGTTCGCCGCCCATGCGCTCTGCCTGACGGCGGCGTTCGAGATCTCGCTCGCCTGCGACCTGCTGCTCGCGGCGTCGTCGGCCCGGTTCGGGTTGGTCGAGATCGTGGTCGGGTTGACGCCGTCGATGGGCGGCCCACAGCGGCTGGCCGAACGGGCCGGTCCAGCTCGGGCCCGCGAGCTGATCTACAGCGGGGCGTTGTACGACGCGGCCACGCTCGAGCGCTGGAACGTCGTGAATCGAGTACTGCCGGACGAGGGTTTTGCCGAGGCGGCGCGCTCGTTCGCGCGGGATCTGGCCAACGGCCCGACCCGGGCTCATGCCGCGACGAAGGCGATCGTGCGGGCCGCGCTGGCCGGTGGCGCGCGGGCGGCCGACGAGGTGACGCCGGCGATCAGCGGAGCCCTGTTCGCGACGGCGGATCTGCAGAACGCGGTGGCGTCGTTCCTGCGGGACGGGCCGGGGCAGGCGACGTACAGCGGCCGCTGAGCGGCGCCGGGGGTCGATCTATCGGGCCAGCGCGCCGGTGGCGACGAACGCGCTGCCGACGGCGGCGAGACAGTCGCCGCCCTCCGTGCGCAGTACTTCCCGTTGGGTCGGCCGCGCGGCCCGGTAGAGGTCCAGCCCGGCCGGGGTGAGCCGGGCCCAGACCGAACGCCGATCGTCAACGCACATCTGCCGGTGGACGAGCCCGTCGGCCTCGAGGCGGGCCACGAGCCGCGACAGTGCGCTCTGGGTGACGTGGGCGTGCTCGCCGAGGTCGTGCATGCGCAGCGTGTTGTCCGGACGGGTCTCGGCGAGCTGCTCCAGCACCGCGAACTCGCTGCCGGAGATGCCGTGCGTGCTCTGCAGGGCGCGGTCGAGAACGCAGGACACGCGGTGGTAGCGGCTCATCAGCTCATGCCAGGCCCGGGCGAGGTCATCGTCGCTCCGCCTGGACATGCGCCGACCCTACCACATGCAGCGACACATAATGTTTACGCATTTTATGTTGACGCATTAGATGCAGGTGCATAGATTGCTCGTCATGACTTCAGTGGTTACAACGTCGAAGCGCGGCGTCCTTTCCCCACCCGTCCGTCCCGCCGGTCCTACTCTCATCGGCGGATCCAACTGGACCAGGGCCACCTGGGCCTTGCTCGTCGTCCTCTGTGGCGCGCTGTTCCTCGATGGTCTCGACATCTCGATGGTGGGCGTCGCCCTGCCGTCCATGGGGACCGACCTGCACATGTCCCCGAATTCGCTGCAATGGATCGTGAGTGCCTACGTCCTCGGTTACGGCGGCCTGCTGCTGCTCGGCGGACGCGCCGCCGATCTGCTGGGGCGCCGTCCGGTCTTCCTCACCGCGGTTGCCGTGTTCGGTGTGGCCTCGCTGGTGAGCGCCTTCATGACGAACGACACCGCACTGATCGCGCTGCGTCTGGTGAAGGGCGCCTCGGCGGCGTTCACCGTCCCGGCCGGCCTGTCCATCATCACCACCACCTTCGCCGAGGGGCCGGCCCGCAACCGGGCCCTCAGCATCTACACCGTCTGCGGCGCGAGCGGCTTCTCCCTCGGCCTGGTGTTCGGTGGGGTGCTCACCGAGATCGGCTGGCGGGCCACGCTGGTCGCTCCGGCTCCGGTGGCCCTCGCCCTGGTCGTCATCGGCTACCGGCTGCTGCCGCGGGTGCCGCGGGAGCGGATCTCGATCGGCCACCTCGACCTCGCCGGGGCCTTCACCAGCACCGCTTCCCTGCTCGTCCTCGTCTACAGCGTCGTCCAGGCGCCGAGCCGGGGCTGGGGGAGCCCGGCCACCATCGGCCTGCTGGCCGTGAGCGCGGCGCTGATGACCACCTTCGTGTTCGTCGAGCGTCGGCACCCGCGTCCGCTGCTGCGCCTGGGGATCCTGCGGTCCCGCTCGCTGGTGCACGCCAACATTTCCGGCGCGGTGATGTTCGGTGGGTACGTCGCCTTCCAGTTCGTGGTGACGCTGTACCTGCAGAACTCGCTCGGCTGGTCGCCGCTGTCGATGGCCCTGGGGTTCCTGCCCGCCGGCGCGCTCGTCGTGGCGAGCGCGACCAAGATGGGTGTGGTGCTGGAGCGGGTGCGCACCGAGGTACTGATCTTTGCCGGCCTGCTCTCGTTCGTGCTCGGCTACGTGCTGTTCCTTCGCGTCAACCCGTCCATGGGATACGCGAACTTCCTGCTGCCCACGATGCTGCTGCTCGGCGTCGGTTTCGCACTGGCGTTCCCGTCCATCAATGCCCAGGCGACGGCCGGGGTGGACGCACACGAGCAGGGCCTCGCGTCCGGCTTGGTGAACACCAGCATTCAGATCGGTGGCGCCATTGTGCTGGCCGTGGTCACGGCCATTCTCGGGACCGGCGCCCAGACGGTGCACGGGCAGTTGCTGCCGGGCATGGCGACGACAATCGCGGTATCGGTGGGCGTGTCGTCGGTCGGCCTGCTGCTCACCGGGATC
>JAOPVG010000591.1 GCA_025966255.1 Jatrophihabitans sp. | reverse complement strand
GTACGTGCTGCCCGCGGCGTCGTCCCGCGGGCCGTCCGGCGGCCTCACGCCTGCGGCGCTGGACAAGGCCTACGGCGTCAACCCCAACCTCCGACGGCCGAAGCAACTGGTGGCGATCGTCGACTGGTACGACGATCCGCTGGCCCGCGCGGACCTGAACAGCTTCGACCGGCACTACGGCATCCCGACCGAGACGGCGACGTCCTTCCGCAAGGTCAACCAGAAGGGCAAGACCGCGCCCTTGCCGGCTCCGGACGGCGGCTCGGCCGTCGAGATCGCGCTGGACATCGAGACCGTCCGCGCGGTGTGCCACACGTGCCGGATCCTGCTCGTGGAGGCCAACTCGCCGACCGAGAACGATCTTGCCGCGGCGGAGAACATGGCGGCGAAGATGGGCGCCACCGTAATCAGCAACTCCTGGGGCGAGCCGGAGCACCCGGTGTCGGCGAGCGTCCTGGCCGCGTTCAAGCACCCCGGCGTCGTGATCACCGCGTCCACCGGCGACGACGGCTGGTACAGCTGGGACTACCGCAACACCCCCGGCGACCACGGCGACGCCGTGCCGTCCTTCCCCGCGTCCGACCGGTACGTCGTGGCCGTCGGCGGGACGACGCTGACGCTCGCCGCCGACGGCAGCCGCGCCACGGAGACCGTCTGGAACGCGAACGGTCCGCACGACGCCACCGGTCGATCGCGGCAGAGCCCGATGGGCGCCACCGGTGGCGGGTGCAGCAAGCTCTACGCGGCGACCCCGTGGCAGGCGCACTACCCCGGCTACGCGGCGGCGGGCTGCAAGGGCCGGCGATTGGCGGCCGATGTCGCCGCGGTGGCCGATCCGCAGTCCGGTCTGGACGTGCTCGATCGCTACGGCTCGGGCGGCTGGGTGACGGTCGGCGGCACCTCGCTCTCCGCGCCGTTCACCGCGGCCATGTATGCGCTCGGGGATGGCTCGGCCGGGGCGGCCTATCCGTCGTCGGCCGTCTACGCGAACGCCCAGTCGCACCCGAGCCAGCGCTACGACGTGCGGTCCGGGGGCAACGGTTACTGCGGCAGCGACTCGACCACGGCCTGCGGCAACGCCGTCTTTGCGTTGACGCTCCTGTTCGGCAACCACAACCCGAACCATCTGGGCCACGGGGTGGCCGACTGCAGCTTCCCTCGCGACACCAGCGACGTGACGTCGCCGCCGCTCAGCTCGGAGTGCAACGCCGTCTCCGGCTTCGACGGGCCGACCGGCGTTGGCGTGCCCCGCGGCCCGGATCTGTTCCGGCGCACCGACCCGACGGTCACGATCGGCCGGGCGGCCACTGCGAAGGTGCGGAAGTCCGTCACGTTCACGGCGCGGGTGCGCGCAACGGCGGTCGGCGCCCGCGTCGTCACGTACTTGTGGAGCTGGGGGGACGGCAAGTCGACCCGCATCAGCTCGGCGACGACCCACCACACCTACGCGCACAGCGGAAAGTTCGCCGTCACGCTGTCGATCGTGGACACCCGCTACCAGTCAGTGCGCACGCTGACGTCGATCACGATCACTCGGTAGCGCGTCAGGCGGAGCCGAAAACGTCGCGTCGCCGCGCGCCCGCCGTGCCCATGAGCCTATGGACACAGGTCGAACAGGGCGAGGGCGGCGACGCTGTGGGCATCGGCGAACGTTCCGGCCCGGATCATCGCGCGCACATCGGCCTCACTGCGCCAGGCGTGCACCATGTCGCTCTCGGTCGACTCTCGAGCGGCGGGGCCGGCAGTGAGGTCGGTGGCCAAGTAGACGTCATAGCCCTGTGAGCTGTAGCCGTAGGCGGCGTGCAGCCGGCCGAGATGGGTGAGGGTGCCCGCCCGCAGCCCGGTCTCCTCGCGTAGTTCGGCTGCGGCAAGTTCGACCTGTGCGCCGGTGTGCCCGGCCGGCCAGCCGCCCTGCGGGAACTCCCACTCGCGCCGGCCGACGGGGTAGCGGAATTGCTGCACCAACCAGAACCCGTCGTCCTGGTAGGGCAGCACGACGACGAAGTCCTGCTTGTCCACTACCGCATAGAGGCCGGTGGACCCGTCCGGGAACTCGACATCGTCCTCACGTATCCGCATCCACGCGCTGCGATAGACCTCGCGGCTGTTCAGTTGGCGGATCCGGGGGCCGTCGTCGGTCATTGGTTCAGCCTGCCCGATCCGCGCCCGGAAGACAGCCGACAACGCCGCCGCCGGTCCGGATTGCTCCGGTCCGACGGCGGCGTTGGTCGGTACTGGTGTTACGGGTTGATCTTGACCGTCACCCGCGGCGACGTTGCCGTCCCGTAGGTCGCACTACCGTTGTAGGTCGCCTGGTACTGGAACGTCCCCGCCGTCTTCGGCGTGAAGGTGACCTTCACCGAGCCGTTGACGAGCGTCCCGGTGCCAACCACAGCCGGCGCGCCCGCCCCCGAGACCCGGCGCAGCGTGACGGTCCCCGTCGGGACGACGCCCGAGGTGTTGGTGACCTTCACGGTGCCCGACATGGCCTTGTTCCGCTTGGCGGGGTTCGGCGCCAGGCTCAGGCTGGCCGCGGTTGTGGCCTTGCTGAGCGTGGTCACCTGCGCCTTGTTGCCGACCGCGTTCTGGAAGTGGACCGTGAGCAGCCCCTTGCCCTTGTCGGCGAGGTACGCGGCTGGATCCCGGGTCAACTTCAGAACCGACCCGGGCGAGTCGCGGTACAGCAACTGGTTGGTGTCCCGGTCGAACGAGCCGTACAGCGCCACGCCGGGGTGGAGAGAGTCGAACGACAGGGCTCCATCGGTGTTGCCGACGTTGTCCAAACCGACCGTGTCGACCGGGCCGGACTGGTAGGCCGAGAACGCCGCCACCCCGTAGCGGATCCGCGAGTGCCCAGCGGTGAGGCCGAGCGCTGCGTTGGCGACCGGTAGCACCATCGTGTCGCTGTTCAACAGCGCGGTGTCGGTGTCGCCGAGGCGGTTGTTGATCGCCTGGATATCCACCACCTTGTTGGTGGTCAAATTCAGCAATTCGGAGACGAAGATGTCGCTACCGGTGAGCCGGGTGTTGAACGCGACGAAGTCCGGCTGGCCATCACCAGTGGTGTCGATGGGAACGTCGAACTCCTGCGAGGACGCTGCAGTCCGCCACGCCCCTTGGGTGGTCACGGCGAAATACGTCAAGCCGTCCTTGGTCGGGTTGGCCCCGATCGAGTTGAGCTGCTGGGTGTCGGACGTGACTCCGACGTACTTCAGGTCAGAAGTACGCTCGTCCGGGAAGTGGACGCACCCGTCGGCGACCGTGGCCGAGCAGGACGGAGCCAGCCCGCTGGTGGCCGCCAACTCGAAGCCCGCGACCGTCGACTGAACGAGAGTCGGCCCCGAGCCCTGGTTGACGCTTTGCCCCGACAGCGGCAGGAACACCGCCTGGCTGGGGGACGACGGCATCGTCACCGATGCCGGCTGAGTCATCACCGAGGCCGGCCGCGGAGCCGAGTACACCGGCACCCGCAGTGTGGGTGTGCCGGTGCCCGTGAGCTCCACGATGCCGCTCGCGTCGGCCTGGTACTCCCGCGGGTTGCCACCCTGTACGCG
>JAOPVG010000559.1 GCA_025966255.1 Jatrophihabitans sp. | reverse complement strand
ACGTTCATCAGTCCGAGGTGCCCGAACGCGCGGTCGGTGTCCTGGCCGAACAGGCTCACGTACCGCGCGCCGAGCATGTAGCCGGTGCCGTAGCGCACTGGAAACCAACCGAGTACCCGGTCCGGCTCGAGGTGCGCGGTGGGCATCACGGCGTGACGTAGCGTCTCCGGCGTCAGCACCCGCACGCCGTCCAGGTCACCGCCGCGACGCAGCAGCTCGTAGAAGCGCGACATCTCGAAGGCCGTGGTCACGGTGTTGGCCGACGGCACGACCGCGGTCAGGAATCGCGGGTCGTTCGACATCCCCACCACGTGATCGAACGGCCCACTCAAGGCTCTCGCCACCATCAGCGATGCCGGCGGCACCAACCGCAGACCGGTGACATACGCGGGAGCGACCGCAGCCACGTCCGGCGCGGCCACGCCGAAGTTCGACCAGCGGAAGCCGAGCGGGCCGAGAATCTCCTCGGCCAGGACTTCGCGGATGCCCTTGCCGGTGGCGACCTGGACGATCTCGCCGAGCAGGTACCCGGCCGTCAGCGCGTGATAGGCGAGGCGGGTGCCCGGCGCGTAGGTCGGCCGGAGTTCGCACAGCGCGTCACGAATGAAGTCGCGGTCGTTCAGACGGTCCAGGTCGGCGTTGGCCGCGGGCAGGAAGGGCACGCCGGCGCGGTGGGTCAGGACGTGCGCGACGGTCGTGCCGCCCTTGCCGTGCTTGCCGTAGCCGGGCAGGTAGTCGGTGACCAGATCATCCAGGCCGATCACGCCGCGCTCGAGCAGCACGTGGCCGACCGTCGCTGCGAATCCCTTCGCCGCCGAGTACACGCAGAACGGTGTGTCCGGGGTGGCCAGTACCTGTTCGGCATCCCGTGACTCACCCGGCCCGTTGCCCCACCCGTGGCCGATCGCGCGGTTGAGGACGACCCGGCCACGCCGGCGCAGGCACAGCTGAACGGCCGGATGAGCACCGGTGCGATAGAGGTCGACGGCGGCTTGCCAGATGCTCTCGACGGCGTCGAGGGTGAGATCGGCCGACTCCGGATCTTCCTCGGGACCGACGGTCGTCACCGACTCCAGGTCGCGCGGAACCCGCACTCGCCGCACGAGTGACAGGCGGGCGGACGCGGGCGAGGTCAGCGCCGACTGCAGGGCAGAGCTGAACAATTCGGGTCACCGTCTCGCCAAGGGGGGACCCTGAGTGAAGCAACCACCAGGCGACCCAGCAACTCAGCCCGCGTCGTGAAACACGAGCCCGAGCGTGAGTCGCTGTCCGGACCGCACCGCCGACACGCCGTGCCGCACCGGCGCCGCCGACCAGCCGCGCTTCGATGCCACCGGCCGGTCCCGGGTCGTGAAGATCAACCCGTGGCCCTGCGGGATCAGCGTGGCCGTGCCGCGCGACTGCGCCCGTGGTCGCTGCTCCACCAACAGGAACTCCCCACCCGTGTGATCGACGCCCGGCTCGTTGAGGTTGATCACGACCTGCAGCGGAAACACGAGTTCGCCGTACAGGTCGCGGTGCAGCGCGTTCCAATCGCGCTCGCCGTACTTGAGCAGGATTGGCGTGGGCTTGGTCTGCCCGGCGTCGTGGCACATCTGCAGCCACTCGTCCAACGTGTCCGGCCAGGGCGTCTCGCGCCCCAACCGGCCCCACCAATCGCGCGCGACCGGAAGCAGCCGCGGGTAGAGCGCCTGCTTGAGCGCCTCGATCGGCTCCGGGAACGGGTGGTCGAAGTAGCGGTACTCGCCTGCGCCGAACCGGTAGCGGACCATGTCGATCGTCGAGCGGAACCGCTCGTCCTGGTCGTACAAACCAGCGATCCGACGCGCCTCGACCGGCGTGAGCAGCTGCGGAGTCAACGCGCAGCCGTACTCGTCGAGCTCGGTCGCAATGGCGTCCCAGTCGGCTCGGTCCACCCGAGCACTGCAGCGGTCAGTCATGCTGTCGCCTCCAGCTCGAGTAGCGTGCGCTTCGCTTCGGGTCCGCCGCGATAGCCGCCGAACGAACCGTCGGAACGGACGACGCGGTGACACGGCACCACCACCGGTAGCGGGTTGGTGGCACAGGCCGTGCCGACCGCGCGGACCGCCCGCGGGCTGCCGGCCAGCGCCGCGACCGTCGCGTAGCTCGCCGTGTGCCCGTACGCGATGTCGGGCAGGTGGTCGAGCACCTGGCGGCGGAAGCCGGAGGACAGGCTCAGGTCGAGCGGCACATCGAACGTGTGGCGGCGCCCGGCGAAGTACTCCTCGATCTCCTGGGCGGCGGTGTCCAACCGCTTCGGCGCCTCGAGCACACGAGGGCTGATCCGGGCGGCCAGCGCGGCCAGCACCGCTTCATGACCCTCGCCGTCGAAGGCGACGCGGACAAGCCCACGCTCGGTGGCGGCGAGCAGCAGCGTCCCGACCGGCGTGTCCAACGTGCGGTAGGCGACGTCGAGGATGCCGTCAGTGGCCGCGCGCTCAGCGAGCCGCTCGTGCAGGACGCGGACGTCGGCCTCGGTGGCCGCGGGCAGTAGGTCGTCGATGTCGATCATGAGCTTGTTCCGATCTCGAGGTAGGTGCGGCGCAGGGTGGCAATGCCGTCGGCGGCCGCGCGTCGAGCGGCGTCGGCGCTGCCGCCGGTGATGGCGGCGACGTCGGCGTAGGGCAGTCCGGCCAGGAAGTGGTAGGCGAGTACGTGTCGTTGCTTCGGAGGTAGTGCGCCCAGCGCGTCGGCCAGGTCGAGATCGCGGCCAGCCGGCTCCGCCGCCTTGTCAGGCGGGGCGGCCACAGGCACCGCGTGCCGGGCGGCCGTCCGGATGACATCGATCGCCTTGCGGTGCGCGATCGTCACCAGCCAGGCCTGCACGTTCGCCTCAGACGGCAGATCGGGATAGGCCTTGAGCGCCGACAGGAACGTCTCAGACCACGCGTCATCGGCGTCGACCGGGCCGAGCACAGCTCGGCACACCCGCAGGACCGTC
>JAOPVG010000554.1 GCA_025966255.1 Jatrophihabitans sp. | reverse complement strand
GTTGCGGGAAACCCTCAACGCCGACGACGCGATCACCGCGGCCACCAGCTCGACCGATGCCGGCGCCGGGAAGCCCGCGCCCGACATCCTTGCGGCGGCTCTCGACCAGTCCGGGCTCGCCGCCGAGGACGTGGTCTTCGTCGGCGACGCGGTCTGGGACGGCGCCGCGGCGCAGCGCGCCGGAGTCTGCTTCGTCGGGCTGACCTGCGGCGGAACGCCGGAGGCGGATCTGCGGGGGGCCGGGGCGGTTGAGGTGTGGCGCGACCCGGCCCAGTTGCTCGAGCACTTTGCCGACAGTCCGCTCGCCGGTCTGCTGACCCGGCAGACTGCCCGCTCGCGGTAGTTGCAGCGCCCAGGTGATCCACGCGGACCCAGCGGGAAGGGAATTGGTACGGACTACACGAGGAGCACGCCATGCCGCAGCAGGCCTGGAGCAAGAAGCGCGAGCGTCAGTACGAGGACATCAAAAAGGGGCTGAAGGAACGCGGCCGATCCGAGGACACCGCCGAAGAGATCGCGGCGCGGACCGTCAACAAGGAGCGCGCTCGGGCGGGCGAGGCGAAGCAGAAGAGCAAGACGTCTACGAACGACATCTCGTCGTCGCGGCGGGGTGGCCTGCGCTCGCACTCCGGCTCCGCGGGCCGCACCAAGGCCCAGCTCTACGCGGAGGCGAAGAACAAGAACATCCGCGGCCGCTCGAACATGGACAAGGCTGAGTTGGCGAAGGCAGTCGGCCGGAGCTGAGGCAGTCGCACTCACCTATCCAAATTCCGCTCGAGCGTTCACCGCGGTCCGTTCGTGGGTATCTTCAGAGCCGGTCAAGAAGTGGCCGTATGGCGGCATTGATGGGGTAGCGATATGTCGGCGACGCTGACGAATGCCACGAATCTCGATCTCATCCGGTTCCTCCTGGCCCGCGTCGATGACGACGACGCAGCGCTCAAGCGGCTGGCCCGGCAGCAGTCCCGCGCCCCCCATACCACGACGCTCACCGGGGTGCAGTCTGTCGAGCGGCAGCGCGCCGAGTGCGTGGCAAAGCGCCGGGTGATCGGCTCGGCGCAACAGCTGTTGGTGCTGCGCGATCAACCCTCGGAGCGGCCGATCCGCGAGGCGGCGGTGCAGATCCTGCGCGCGCTCGCGGCGCCTTATGCCGATCACGCGTCGTTCCGCCCCGAATGGCGGCTCGCCGCGCGGTCGTGATGCCTGACCACCACCTGTTCGACCGGCTGAGTGACGCCGAACGCGCGGCGCTGATCCCCTCGGCGCTGCCGCCGACCGTGCCGGCAATGCTCGCGACGTTGACCGACGAGCGGTTCTCCGATCCCGAGTGGATCTTCGAGCGCAAGCTCGACGGCGTCCGCTGCCTGGCCCGCCGCGACGCCGAGGGGCGGGTGCGGTTGCTGTCGCGGAATGATCAAGACATGAGCCGGACGTACCCCGAGATCGCGGAGGCGCTGAGCGGGCCGGCCGACGAGGCGTTGATCGTGGACGGTGAGGTGGTCGCCTTCGATGGCCGGCGGACGAGCTTCGCCCGGCTGCAGGGCCGCCTGGGGCTCACCGATCCGGAGAAGGCCCGCGCGACGAACATCGCGGTGTACTACTACGTATTCGACGTGCTGCATCTCGTCGGTTGCGACACCCGGAGCCTGCCGCAGCTGACCCGCAAGAAACTGCTGCGCAACGCGCTCGATTTCGGCGACCCACTGCGGTACACGACGCACCGGCGTGAGGCCGGCGAGGAAGCCTTCCGCGCGGCCTGCGAGCGTGGCGACGAGGGTGTGATCGCGAAACGCGCCGCCGCCCGGTATGTCGGTGGCCGGTCCAGGGACTGGTTGAAGTTCAAGTGCGTCCGCGACCAGGAGTTCGTCATCGGCGGCTGGACCGAACCCAAGGGCAGCCGAACTGGTTTCGGTGCGCTGTTACTCGGTTACTACGACAACGGCGCGCTCGTCTACGCCGGGAAGGTCGGCACCGGATTCGACGCCGCGATGCTGCGCACGCTCGGCCAGCGCCTGGCCGCACTGGAGACCGGCCGATCGCCGTTCCAGCGCGGGACGGTGAAGGAACGCGACGTGCACTGGGTTCGTCCCGAGCTGGTCGCGCAGATCGGCTTCACGGAGTGGACTCGTGACGGAATGCTGCGGCATCCGCGCTTCGCCGGACTGCGCACCGACAAGGCGGCCAGCGACGTCGTCCGGGAGACGCCATGACCAGCCGACCGGATGAGGGCCTGGCCCGCGGACCGCTCGTCGTGCGGTGGCTCAGCGCCTTCGCCGACGTCCCAGCCGAGTCGATCGAGGCCGCGCTCAGGTATTGGCAACACGTCAGTGGCCATCCGGTCGGTGAGCCGCAGGGCCGCCGCGGTGAGTTCATCCCGCTCGTGCCGGTCGAGGCCGATCGGTTCGTCTGGCTGCAGCCGGTCGGCCGGCCCGATGGCGGCTGGCATCTCGATCTGCACATCGACGATGTCGCGGCAGCGACCGCCGTCGCGGTGGCGCTCGGTGCGCGAATCGAGCGGGCCGATCACGAGTTGGCCACGCTCGTCTCGCCTGCCGGACAGCGGTTCTGCCTGGTCGAGGAGTCCGCATCGGGTCGCCGCACGCAGGAACCCACGTTGTGGCCGGGCGGTCAGCGCAGCGTTCTCGATCAGATCTGCTTCGACATACCCGCCGATCGGTTCGACGAGGAGTGCGACTTCTGGTCGGTGTTGACCGGGTGGCCCCGGACGCACGGCGACCTGGGCGAGTTCGATCGGTTGACGGTGCCGGCTGGACTGCCCGTGCGGGTCCTGCTGCAGAGCCTCGGCGAGGATGACACCGGAGGCACCCGCGCGCATCTCGACATGTGTAGCGACGACCGGGCCGCCGAGACCGACCGCCATGTCGCGCTCGGCGGCGTCGTGATCAATCCGGCCGAGCATTGGACGACGTTGCGCGATCCGGCCGGCCTCGTCTACTGCATCACCGACCGTCGGCCGGGGCGTCGCTGACGTGCGCACGTTCGGGGTCGAGGAAGAGTTTCTGCTGCTGTCGAAGGCCCGGAGCGAATTGCGGCCCGAGGCCGACGACGTGGTTGAGGAGAGTGATCGCAGCGCGGGCGGCGGCCGCGGTGATGTCGAGCATGAGTTGATGCAGGAACAGGCCGAGATCGGGTCCGTACCCTGCGCGACGTCAGCCGAGCTTCGTTCCGACCTCGTGCGCCTGCGGAGCAATCTCGCCGACGCCGCGACGGCGGAGGGCGTGCGGGTGCTCGCGTCCGGCGTCAGTCCGGTACCGGTCGAGACGACGACGACCGACAGCGACCGGTATCGCCGGATGATCAATGCGTTCGCGCTCGTCGCCCGGCAACAGGCGACCTGCGGGCAGCACGTCCATGTATCGGTCGAGTCGCGGAACGAGGGCGTTGGTGTGCTCGACCGCATTGCGCCGTGGCTGCCGGTGGTCCGGGCCCTCGCCGCCAATTCGCCGTACTGGCAGGGCGCGGACACCGGCTACGCGAGCTACCGCACGATCTTGTGGGGACAGTGGCCGACGGCCGGACCGACGCCGCCGTTCCGCAATGCCGCCGGCTACGACGGCATCGTCGCGGAGTTGATCGCATCAGGGGCGGCCGTCGACGACGGGATGATCTATTTCGACGCGCGGCTGTCCGCGAACTACCCCACCGTCGAGATCCGGGTTGCCGACGTGTGCACCAATCTCGACGACGCAGTGCTCGTGGCCGTGCTCGGGCGTGGGCTCGTCGAGACCGCAGCTGCGTCGTGGCGCTGCGGCGATGCCGCCCCGGACGTCCGGCCGGAGTTGTTGCGCGCCGCGAGCTGGCGAGCGGCTCGCTGGGGACTGACCGGATCGCTGTGGGACCCCACCACAAGGGCGCTGGCGACCGCGTCCGAAGTCCTCGACCGGCTGGTCGACCACGTCGGAGCGGCCTTGCGGGCCAGCGGCGACGAGGACTTCGCACGGGAGCAGGTCGAGCGCATCGGGCGCGACGGGACCGGCGCCGAGCAGCAGCGACGAGCCTTCGGCGCGGGCGGCGGCATCGACGGCGTCCTCGATGATGTCGTCGCTCGCACGACCCAGTGGTGACCGGGTTCGCGCGGTTTGCGATGCCGGACGCTCGGGTACCGCATCTGCGAGCAAGAAGCGCTGCCTCGTAGGACGGATCCAGCTGACATGACAGACAACGTGCGCGCACCCGACGGTGCATCGGCCGACGCTTCGATCGGCGAACTCGTGCGCCAGGTGTCGATGCAGACGAGCCGACTCATCCGCGACGAGTTGCGACTCGCGCAGGCCGAACTTGCCGAGAAGGGCAAGCGGGCAGGCATCGGCGCGGGACTTTTCGGCGGCGCTGGGATCTTCGCCGGGTACGGGCTCGGCTGCTTCGTTGCGGCCGCCATCCTCGGTCTCGCCGGACCGGTCGACGACTGGCTCGCCGCCCTGATCGTCGGAGGGGTGCTCTTCGTCGTTGCCGGCGTCGCCGCACTGATCGGCAAGCGCGAGGTATCGGACGCCACGCCGGCGCTGCCGGGCGAGGCGGTCGACGGCATCAAGCAGGACGTCCGCACACTGAAGTCGGGGAGCCGGGCATGAGCCAGGCCAACGAGTCAACCGACGGATCCACCCACCACCACGAGCCATCCACCCCGGACGAACTGCGCCAGGACATCGAGCTGACCAGAGCCGAGCTCGCTGAGACCGTCGACGCGCTGACCAGCAAGTTGGACGTCAAGGCCCAAGCCAAGGAGAAGGCCAACCAGACCACCGCTCACGTCAAGGAGAAGGCCCACCAGACCGCCGCCCACGCCAAAGAGAAGGCCAACCAGACTGCAGCCCGAGCCAAGGAGAAGGCCGGCCACGCAGCGGTTTCGGTCAAGGAGGCCGTGCCGCCGA
>JAOPVG010000520.1 GCA_025966255.1 Jatrophihabitans sp. | reverse complement strand
GGCACCGAACTCGCGCCGCCGCCTGCGACGTTTCGGCTGGATCATCGTCCTCGTTGTCGGGGTCGGCCTTTTCGAGTCGGTGCGGCAGGCCCTCCTGAACACCGGCAATCCGAACTTCGTTCCGTCGCTGATCCTCCTTGGCGCCGGCGTGATGCCGGCAACGTTCGTCGCGTTCCTCTACGCCCTCCGCCTGCCCTATACGGCGAGCACCGGCATGCTTGCGACAGTCGCGGTCATCGGGGGAGTCATTGGGATCGTGGTGGCCGGCCTCCTCGAGTACAAGACGCTGCTGCGCCTGGACACCTTGCCAATGCTCGCCGTCGGATTCATCGAAGAGACAAGCAAGCTGATCGTTCCGGTCGTAGTCCTGATCGCGGTGAGGCGGTTACGCAACGGAGCCGACGGACTCCTTCTGGGAGTGGCGGCCGGCGCCGGATTCGCCGCGCTCGAGACGATGGGCTATGCCTTCGTCGTGCTCATCCAAAGCGGCGGGAACCTGAGCGCAGTGGACGGCGTACTCCTGTTGCGTGGGCTGTTGAGTCCCGCAGCGCACATGGCCTGGACGGGACTGACGGGCGCGGCGATCGGGGCTGCGTTTGCCGCCGGCTGGACAAGGCGCTCAATCCTGATCTGCATCGTGGCCTTCGCATTCGCCGTCGGACTGCACACGACATGGGACACCCTGGCGACAACGAAAGCCTTCATCGTCCTGGCCGCGATCGCGATGATCGCCCTGGCCTGGACCACGCACCTACTGTCGCGGTCAGCGCGGCGCCGAGCGGCAACGACCTCGCTGGCCGGCATTCCGGCGTCCGGGCCGGCGTAGCCGCGCTGGTCAGATCGCCTTCCGCGCCGGGGTGCACAACTCAGTCGAGGTTGTACACCCGCCGGGCGTTCGCGGCGGCCATCAGCTCCGTGACCCGGACCGCGTCGGATTCCGACCATCCACCGGCGTGCACCCAGGAGCCGAGCGTCTCCGCTACCGCGCGGCGCCACAGATCGGCACCGAGGTAGTGCAGCTCGGCCGGGCCCCATGCGTCCGATGAGTAGAGCACTTTGGCGAACGGCGCCATTTCCAGCGATTCGGCCAGGACGGCCCCGGCTCGCACGCCGACGTAGTTGAGCGCCAGCCCGACGTCGCAGTAGACGTCGTCGAACGCCTGCGCCAGGTAGCCCGCTTCTCGGTGATACGGGTAGCAGTGCAACAGCATCACCGGAACACCGGCGAACGCCGGCTGCCGCAAGAGACCGAGCAGCAGCATCGGGTTCGCGCGGTGCAGGTCGAGGTCCCGGTCGCCGAACCCGGTGTGGAACTGCAGCGGCCGACCCGTCTCAGCGGCAGCGTGGATGCCGAAGCGCAGCAGCACCGGATCGGTCAACCGCGGCGCCGGCTCGCCCGCCGCGATCCAGCGGGCCGCGGCGGCGGTCACCTCGGCCGGCGTGGGTTCAGTCCAATCGAGGTCGAACCCGCTGCGATATGCGACCACCGTCTTGAGCCCGACCGCCCGCGCGGCCGCGTCGGCCAGCCCGGCGCGAAACTCGTCGGCGTATTCGGCGGCGTCACATCCCTTGGCGACCAACGCCTCGGCCAGCGACCCGACCCGGACGATCTCGTGCGACCGACTGTTGGAGACCTCCGCGAGTTCGTCCAGGCTCAGGATGTCGTTGCCGAGGTATCCCGTGTCGACGACCCAGTCACTCACCCCGGCCGCCCGCAGAAATCGTCGGGTCACCTCGGCCTCACCCAGTTCGGTGCGCCGCGCCCAGTACTGGTCCGCCGGTGCATGGGCCTCCAGATCCAGCACCGGTGCACAGCGAGCGCGGATGGCGAAACCCAGCTGCGAATCGAACTGCGTCATCCAGGTCGGGATGGGGTCCGGCGAGCCCTCGTTGATCGATCGCTCGAACCGAGCCCGGTCAACCGGTTGCGCGAACGCACCGTGGACGTGGTGGTCGACCAGCGGTACCTGCGCGACGTACTCGCTGAGCAGCGAATCACCAGCCGGCATAGGGCGCCACCATCTCGTCGGTGACCAAGCCGTCCGCGGCCTCGCTGATCGCTGTCGTCAGCACTTCGGCGGCCTGCGCCACCTCATCGGCGGAAATGATCATCGGCGGCGTCACCTCGAGGACATTGCCGCCGACGTAGTACACGACGGCGCCCAGTTGCCAGGCGCGGTACACCGCCTTCCGGGCGAGGTCGTCGGCGCGTGCCTTGCTGTCCCGATCGGTAACCAGATCGACTCCGATCGCCAGCCCGCGGCCGCGGACGTCGCCGAGGAATTCCGACCCGGCCTTCCCACTGCCGGCGAAGTCGTCGAGCAGACCCATGAGCTGAGCACCGCGCTCCGCGGCGGCTTCGGGGATTCGCTCGGCCTCCAGCGTCCGTAGCACGGCGCGTCCGGCCGCGGTGCAGATCGGATTACCGGCCGTCGTCAGCAAGGCCGAAGCGGTGGGGCCATCGAGGATCTCGGCCGGCCCGACGACGGCCGAGAGCGGCAGCCCGCCCCCGAGCGTCTTGCCGAACGCGACGAGATCCGGCGTGATGCCGTCGCGGTCGAAGGAGTGCAACAGCCCGGGCCGGCCCAGGCCGACCTTCACCTCGTCGCAGATCAGCAGGACGCCGTGCCTGCGGCACAGCTCAGACAGTCCGCTGAGGAAGCCGTCCGGGGGGACCACCAGGCCGCCGTCGGATTGGATGGCCTCGACGATGACGCAGGCGACGTCACCCATCGTGAGCTGTTCGCCGACGGCGGCGAGTGACGCGGCAACCACGGTGGCCGGGTCACCGGTGTGGGGTCGGTAGGGATCCGGGAAGGGGACGAAGACGCCGGCCGGGTCGGGCGGTGCGCCGGCGTCGACGTGCACACCGGAGACGCCCATCGCGACGCCGACCCCGCCGTGATAGCTGTGTTCGAAGGCGACGATCCGGGAGCGTCCGGTCGCGTGGCGGCAGGCCCGCAACGCGACGTCGCAGGCGTCCGACCCGGCGTGCCCGAGGTAGACCCGGCGTTCGCCGGACCCCGGCACGAGCGCGAGTAGGTCCTCGGCCAGTCCGACGGAGTCCGGATGCACTGCCGACAGGCCGCCCGCGCCGGCCGGCCGCTGCGCGGCCTTCGTGATCGCCTCGGTCACGGCCGGGTGGCCGTGCCCGAGTCCGCAGGCGGTCCACGTCGCGGAGAGATCGAGCAGCCGGCGCCCGCCCGGTTCGGTCAGCCAGCTCCCGGAGCCCGACTCGACCTCGAGCGGAAAGAACCGAAGCTTCTCGATGCCGGCGACGGCGGCTGCGTCGCGCTCGGTGAGGGTCGCCATCAGGAGCCCACGGGCTCCGGCGTCGCCGACGACGGCGAGTCGACGGTGATGCCCAATTCCTGGGCGAGCGAGCGGCGCATCCGCGCGACGGCCGTGGTCGCGAGGAGCGCTCCGATCAGCCCGATCGCGGCCCACCCCAGCCCGATGTAGGCGGGCGACGTCCACGGGTGTTTCTGGTCCTTCACGTTGTACCAAAGGACGATCAGGATGACGGCGAATCCGATCGTCGGCAGCACGACCCCGAGGATGCGGCCGCCCTCGCCGGCGCGGGTCTCCCGGAACCGCGCCGCGACGGTGAACACGACGGCGGCCACCTCCGCCATCAGGTAGGCGAGCATCAGCGACACGGCACCTGCGGTGGCGAACAGGAAGTAGGCATCCAGCGACGGGATCCCGGTGCCCATCTTGGGCCAGCCGCTGGCCCACACCACGATGTTGACGACCAGGACGAAGGCGAGCACGACCCAGGTGGCATCGCGCGGCGACTTCGACGGGCCGTCCAACTTCGCCAGGCGAGCCGGCCCGAAGCCATCACGGGCGAACGCGAACAGCAGCCGGCCGGCCGTCGTTGCCGACGCGAGCAGGCACGCGAAGGCCGAGATGACGCCGGCGAAGATCATGACGATGCCGAAGGGCCGATCGATGTACTGCTTGCCCAACTGGCCGAGGGTGTTGCTCGAGGTCTGGAACGCGGTCAATCCCTTGGTGTCGGTGCCGAACCCGATCGTCTGGGCGAACATCACCACGACGAACAGCACACCGGTGAGCGCCAGGGTGCCGGCCAGTGCGCGCGGGATGTTGCGTCGCGGGTTGTCGGTCTCCTCGCCGAGGGCGGCGCACGCCTCGAAGCCGGCCCAGGACAGGAACGCCGCGACGACGCCGGTCACCACGCCGGAGAAGCCGACACCGTCCGGCAATGAGAAGGCCGAGAAGTCGACGCCGGTGGACTTGGCGCCGCCCTTCGCGAAGATCACGATGACCAGAACGACCATGCCGAGAATCCCGATGCCCTCGATGACGATGAGGATCTTGCCGATCATCTTCGTGTCGATAGCGGCTATCAGCGCGACCAGTGCGACGGCGACGATGGCGACGACGAGCCAGGAAATCTGGATCGCGCCCTTCGGACCGTTGTTCAGCTCCACGAAGAAGGCGTTGGTGAAGTCGCTGACCAGGCCGGCGAGCCCGATGGCGAAGCCGACATAGGCGCCGAGCATGGCCCAGCCGGCGAAGAATCCGGACCGGGGCCCCACGGTCACGCCGACGAGTGCATAGACACTGCCGGCGTGGTTCAGCCGTCGAGTGAGCCGGACAAAGCCGTACCCGATGAGCGCCACCCCGACCAGTCCGATCAGGAAGACCAACGGCACCGCCTTGCCGACGGTGCCGATGATGCCCTGCCCATTCCCGGACATCGCCAGCGTCGGCCCGACGAGGGCGAGGGACAGCGCGACCGCTACCCACAACGGCAAGCGGCGTGCCGGACGTTCCACGGTTCGGTTCGGCTCCATCGGGGCTCCTCGGTCAGTTCGGATGGCGGATGAATGGGTGGACGGGTGTCAGCTCGACCAGGCGAAGCGGAATCGTTCGGTGAGCTCTTCGGCGGAGTGGCGGCCATAGGTGTCGATCTCGTGGGTCCGCACGGCCAGCAGGGCGCTGAGGATGTCGGGCCCGAGGATCCCCTCGGTCAGCGCCGAGCCGCGCAGCAGGTCAACCGCGGCGGCCTGGGTGTCGGCCAGGCGCACTACGCCGGCCGCGGCCGCCACGTCCGCGCTGAGCCGGACGGGATCCGAGGTGGTCTCGTCGGGCAGCGGAAGGTGCTCGTCGATTCCGTGCAGGGCCAGCCCCAGCATCGTCGCAGCGGTCAGGTACGGGTTCCCGCTCGGATCCACGCACTTGAGCTCGATGTTGGCGCCCTTCGGGTTACCAGGGGTGGCAGCGCAGAAACGCACCGCGGACTCGCGATTCTCCAAACCCCAGCAGGCGAAGGCGCCGGACCAGTGCCCGGGCAGCAGCCGGTACTCCGACAACACCGAGCCGGCGAAGACGCCGACGGATTCCGGGAGGCCGGCCACGATGCCGGCCAGGGCGGCGGCGCCCTCGGCCGTCATCCCGTGCGCTCCATCGGCACCGGAGAGGAGGGGCACCCCGGCCCGGGAGAGCGACAGATGCAGGTGGGCGCCGTTGCCCGCCCCGCCGGCCACCGGAAGCGGCGAGAACGACACCAGCAGCCCGTGACGTCGGGCGACTCGGCCGATGACGAGTCGCGCGAGGTGGACCTGATCGGCCGCCTGCACCGGCGTAGTCGGGGCGAGCGACACCTCGAACTGGTAATCGGCGTACTCGGCGTGCAGCTGCTCGATCGGCAGCCGGGCCGCGTTCAGTGCGATCTCGAGATCGGCGATGAACGCCTCGTGCGCGAACATCGCCCCGAGTCCGTACGCCTGCCAATGTTCCCTGGGTAGTGGCGTCCCGACCAGCCCGGTGATGACGAACTCGAGCTCATTGCCGACCAACACATCGAGACCGCGCTCCTCGGCCTGGGCCTGCACCCGGCGCAGCCGGCCGCGGGCGCAGCCGGGCCACGGGTCACCCTGCTGATCGAACATCTCGGTCGGCGCCCAGACGTATCCGGCGTCGAGGGGACGGGCTGCTTCCAGATCAGCCCGCAGCCGCATGTCGCCAACGACAGTGACGCGATCGGTCACGGCGACGGCATTGTCGATGCAGAAGACATTCCAGGTCGGCGAGGCGCCCATGCCCGCGCGGTGGAATGTCGCTGCCCGCTCGATGGGCACGCTCTTCGCCCGGGCGACGCCGGCCATGTCGATGACGGAGCCGACGAGCAGCCGAGCGCCCGCTCCCGACAGCGTGTCGACGATGGCGTCGACATCGGCGGCCGGCAGCACGGGCAGCACCGGCGGGCTCGTCGGGCTCGTCATCGGCCACCTGCCTTTCTGACGCCGGACACTATTCGCGGTTTGTGTCACGTACGTTTCAGATCTGCATGGACTGCTACGGTGTTCGGCAGGTTACCGACTCTGCACCTCCGTGGGAAGCCCGACAATGTGCCGTCTCCTCGGCTATGCCGCCGCGTCGCCGACGTGCTTGCGCACGCTCATCGGCGACTCGGAGCTGGACCGGTTCGCCGCCTTGTCGCGACTGCACGGCGACGGGTGGGGCACGTCGTGGCTGGAAGACGGAGAGGAGGGTCCCGGCCGACCCGAGGTTTGCGACCGGCTCCGCACCTCCCGCTCGACGCGCGCGGCGGCGGCCGATCCACATTTTGCCGAGATCGCCGAACGGGGCGTCGCCCGCGCCCGCACGGTCCACCTTCGCTGGGCCACCCAGCACTACGCGATCGACCTGGCCAACACGCATCCCTTCTCCGCCGACGGGATGAGCCTGGCCCACAACGGCGCTATCGCCCCGAGGACCGCGCTCGACGCGATGCTGACGCCGGCGATGACGGCCCAGCTCGAAGGCGACACCGACAGCGAGCGGTACTTCGCGCTCATCCGGCAGGGGCTCGTCGACGACCCCGATCCG
>JAOPVG010000481.1 GCA_025966255.1 Jatrophihabitans sp. | reverse complement strand
GGTCGCTGATCGACGTCGGCGTCGACCAAGGCCTGATCCGCAAGTCCGGTGCCTGGTACACCTACGAAGCCGATCAACTCGGTCAGGGCAAGGAGAACGTGCGCAGCTTCCTGCGTGACAACCCCGATCTCGCCGACGAGATCGAGAAGAAGATCAAGGAGAAGCTCGGCATCGGGGCCCGGGTCGATCAGGCCGGCGCGCCGATCGAGCCACTGCCGGCACCGGTCGACTTCTGACGTGCCCCCGGCAGTACCGCCCCCGCCCGACCCGCAGTCCGACGGCGAGCAGCCGCCCGGCGACCCCGAATCGGTCGCCCGGGCGATCTGTCTGCGGCTACTCGACCAGCGCGCGCGCAGCCGAGGTGAGCTCGCCAAGGCCCTGCGCAAGCGGGGTGTGCCCGACGATGCGGCGGTCCGGGTCCTGGACCGCTTCACCGAGGTGGGGTTGATCGACGACGCCGCGTTGGCCGAGACCATGGCCGGCGCCCAGCACCGCGAGCGCGGCCTGGCCCGGCGGGCGCTCGCCGAGAAGCTGCGCCAGCGCGGGTTCGAGGACGATGTGGTCGCCGCGGCGCTGACGGGCATCGATTCCGCCGACGAGCACACCCGGGCCCGGGAACTGGTCCGTCGCCGTCGCCGGGCTCTCGCCGGTCTTCCGGTCGAGGTCCAGACCCGCCGCCTGGTAGGGCTGCTCGCCCGCAAGGGCTATCCGGCGGGCCTGGCCTACGGCATCGTCCGCGAGGCGTTGGCCGACACGAGCGGCGGCGCCGAACCGTTCGACTCGGCTGAGCTTGTCGAAGGGCATCAGATCGACGTCTGACGACCGGGTAATTCCGGGCGATTCCGGCCAGTTGTCCGGGTCGTACCCCGGTTGGCGACGCGCTGGTCAACCGCCTTACTTGATTTGTACGCCGGGCGTTCATAACCTCAGGGGACACCAGGAGTAAATGCCCGAACACCCAAGCTGTGCCTACCTCCCGGCAGGCACCGTGACATAGCACCGAATCCGACTCCAGCAGAGAGGGGTTCCCCACCCGGCCGACGCCGGAGTGTTCTACATACTCGGCACCCGTGCGGCCAGTTCCTGGTCTGCATGGGTTACGCGCGTTCTGCGCTCCTGGTCCCACGGTCGTCCGACGGTCAGGAGGCGCGAATGCACGGGGTCTGGTACGCGGGGATCGGTGCGGCCTTCCTCCTCGGATTGTTGTTCGTTCTCGCCTACTCGCGCCGGGGCCCGGCGCCGCGCGGGCGCCACGGCACGTCGCCCGCAGTGGACGACACCGCCGAGGCCACCCGTACCCCGCAGCCCGACACCACCCGGAACGCCACGGCCGAAGCGGCCGCCGTCCGGCAGGCCGCGCAGACCGAGGCGGAGGGGCTGCGCCGGGTCGCGGAGGCCGAGGCTGAGGCCACCCGGCGGGCGGCGCGCATCGAGGCCGAGGCGGCCCGGGGGCAGATCGACACCGTGCTGGCTGAGGCCCGTGAGCAGGCGGCCGCGCTGGTCGCCGACACGCGTCGTTCGGGCGCGGCCGAGGTGGAGAAGCTGACCGAGGAACTCCAGCGCCAGCGCTCCGTCCACGCCGCCCGCGCCGCCCGCCTGGATGAGACCGAGGCTCGATTGGACGGGCAGGAGGTACGCCTCACCCAGCGAGCGGCCGAACTGCAGCGGCAGGTCACCGAGCTCACTGCCGACAAGGCGGCGCTCGATGCGCAGGCCCGGCAGGTGCAGGCCGACCGCGCGGCAGTCGAGGCGGCTGTCCAGTCCCACGAGCACGAGCTGGAACGCATCGCCGGCCTCACCGCCGAGGACGCGAAGGCCGAGTTGCTTGCGGGGGTCGAGACGGCGGCGCGCCGCGAGGCTGCGGTGCTCGTGCGCACGATCGAGAACGAAGCCCGGGCCGAAGGCACCGACCGGGCGCGGTCGATCGTCGTGGAGGCGGTGCAGCGGGTTGCCAGCTCCCAGACCACCGAGACCGTGGTGAGCGTGCTGCACCTGCCCGCCGATGACATGAAGGGCCGCATCATCGGCCGCGAGGGCCGCAACATCCGTTCCTTCGAGGCGATCACCGGCGTCAACGTCCTTATCGACGACACCCCCGAAGCGGTGCTGCTGTCCTGCTTCGATCCGGTGCGCCGCGAGGTCGGTCGGCTCACCCTGGAACGGCTGATCCTCGACGGACGCATCCATCCGCACCGCATCGAGGAGGCCTACGAGCAGAGCTTGGTCGAGGTCGACGAGCTGTGCCTGCGCGCTGCCCGCGACGCGGTGGCCGACGTCGGCGTCGGCCCGCTCGACGAACGACTGATGCCGACCCTGGGCCGGCTCAAGTACCGCACGAGCTACGGGCAGAACGTCCTCGGCCATCTCGTCGAAACCGCGCACATCGCCGGCGTGATGGCGGCCGAGCTCGGCATCGAGCCGACGCTGGTGAAGCGCTGCGCGTTCCTGCACGACATCGGCAAGGCGCTCACCCACGAGGTCGAGGGCAGCCACGCGATCATCGGCGCCGAACTGCTCCGCAAGTACGGCGAGGACGAAGCCGTTGCTCATGCCGTCGAGGCCCACCACAACGAGGTGCAGCCGCGCACGGTCGAGGCTGTCCTCACCCAGGCGTCGGACACCTGCTCGGCGGCCCGTCCGGGCGCCCGCCGGGAGTCGCTCGAGTCCTACGTCAAGCGGCTGGCCCGCATCGAGGAGATCGCGAGCGCCCGTCCCGGGGTCGAGAAGGTGTTCGCGATGCAGGCCGGCCGCGAGGTGCGGGTGATGGTCCAGCCCAGCGAGGTCGACGACCTCGCGTCGTCGGTGATGGCCCGCGAGATCGCCAAGCAGATCGAGGACGAGCTGACCTATCCCGGGCAGATCCGGGTGACGGTCGTTCGCGAATCCCGCTCCACCGAGATCGCCCACTGAGTCCCATGACCGGCTCGACGAGCGCATCGGCAGCAACCAGCCTCTCGACATCCGCACCGACACCGACCGGTGGCCCGGGCGCGACGCAGCCGACTCCGAACGCGATCGCGAACTGCGTGCAGGCGCTGCTCTCCGGTCTGGGCCTCCGGCCGGCCACAGTCGTGCCAGCTCGTCACCTTCAACCAAGCGGCGGCCCGGAAAGCGGCTAGCCGAGCAGCGTGTCGAGGTGACGGGTGATCGGCCAGGCGCCGTCGGAGCTGTTGGCGAGGACCGTGTGCGTCACTCCGGACGTCGGGTCGTGGACGGAGCGGAATGACACGCCCGCGTCGTATCCCTCGAGCAGCACCGCCGGCCCGGTCGCCTGCAGCCAGAAGCCGAGCCCGTAGCGCATCCCCTCGGCCGGCACATCGCTGCGCGGGCGCACGATCTCGTCCACGACGTCGCGAGCGACGATCTGCCCCGCGAACAGCGCGGACCAGAACGCCCGGAAGTCCGCCGCTGTCGAGTACGCGCCGCCGTCCCCGCTGCCGACGACAGGCAGGTGGAAGACGTTCGTCCGCGATCCGCCGGGGAGATAGCCGAGGGCGACGCGGCCGGGTAGCTCGTCCGATCGAAGGAACGCCGTGTCCACCATCCCCGCCGGTGCGCAGACCCGCATCTGCACGAGGTCGGGGAAGGGCTGCCCGGACGCCCGCTCGGCCAGCAGCGCCAGCACGACGTATCCGCCGTTGCAGTACGCGAACCGCTCGCCCGCGCCGAACTTCGCAGGA
>JAOPVG010000462.1 GCA_025966255.1 Jatrophihabitans sp. | reverse complement strand
GCGCCGATTCCGGAGACTCCGGCGCGGCCGCGACGGCCGCGGCCGAACCAGAGCCCACCCCGGAACCCGAACCGGAACCGGAACCCGAACCGGAACCTGAGCCCGCACCCGAGCCTGAGCCTGAGCCCAAGGCCAAGCCGCGGCCGACACCGCAGCCCGCGCAGCCGTCCGGCGCCGCGCCGGCGCCGTCCGCCGCACCCGCTCCCGCTGCCGCACCCGAGCCGGCGCAGGCACCAGCCGACTCGTCGTCGTCCGACGATGACGAGGTGGCTGGCACCTACGTCACGCCCTTGGTCCGCAAGCTGGCCAGCGAGCACGGCGTCGACCTGTCCACCATTCAGGGCACCGGGGTGGGCGGCCGGATCCGCAAGTCGGACGTGCTGGCCGCCGCCGAGAAGGCGGCCGAACCGGAGCCGGAGCCGGAGCCCGCCGCGTCAGCTCCCGCCGCCTCGACCCCGAGCACATCGAGCCCGTCGGCTGCTCCCGCCGCCTCGTCCGCCCAGCGCGGCAAGGTCGAGAAGATGTCGCGGATGCGTCAGGTCATCGCCACTCGCATGGTCGAGTCGCTGCAGACCTCAGCCCAGCTGACCACGGTCGTCGAGGTCGATGTCACCCGCATCGCCCGGCTCCGCGATCGGGCCAAGGCCGACTTCGAGGCCCGTGAGGGCGTGAAGCTCACCTTCCTCCCGTTCTTCGCCGTAGCAACGATCGAGGCCCTGAAGGCCCACCCCGTGGTGAACGCCTCGGTCGATATGGAGTCGAAGTCGATCACTTACCACGACGCCGAGCACCTGGGTATCGCCGTCGACACCGAGCGTGGTCTCGCGGTGCCGGTGATCCACAACGCCGGGGATCTCAACCTCGCCGGCATCGCGCGCAAGATCGCCGACCTCGCCGAGCGGACGCGGTCCAACAAGGTCAGTCCGGACGAACTCGGCGGTGGCACCTTCACGCTGACCAACACCGGGAGCCGGGGCGCCCTGTTCGACACCCCGATCATCAACCAGCCGCAGGTCGGCATCCTCGGCACCGGGGCGGTCGTCAAGCGACCGGTCGTGATCAGCAACGACGACGTCGGCGAGACGATCGCGGTGCGGTCGATGGCCTACCTGGCGCTGTCCTACGACCATCGCATCGTCGACGGCGCCGACGCCGCGCGCTTCCTCGTCACGATCAAGGAGCGGCTCGAGGCGGGCGCGTTCGAGCGGGCTCTGGGAATCGGACTCGGCTGAGCGGGTGGAGGTCGTCCTGGCCGGTGCGTCTGGCCTGATCGGTTCGGCGTTGCGCGATTCGTTGCGCAACGACGGGCATCGGGTCAAGACGCTCGTCCGGCATCCGACGTCCGCCGCCGACGAGGACAGCTGGGACCCGGGCGCCGGGCTCGTCGACCCGAACTTCCTGGCCGGCGCCGACGCCGTGATCTGCCTTTCCGGCGTGGGCGTGGGCGATCACCGGTGGACCGACTCCTACAAGAAGCAGATCATTGCCAGCCGCGTCGACAGCGTCGGCACCATCGCCCGGTCCTTGGCCCAGTACGGCGGCCCGCGGGTATTCATCGCGGCCTCGGCCGTCGGGTACTACGGCGACACCGGCGACACCCCGGTCGACGAGCAGACGCCGGCCGGCGGCTCGTTCCTGTCCGAGGTTTGCGTGCAGTGGGAGGCGGCCGCTGACCCGGCGCGCGCAGCCGGGGTTCGGGTCACCCATCTGCGCACCGGACTCGTCCTCGCCAAGGACGGCGGCCTGGTCAAGCGGCTGACCCCGATCGTCAAGGCCGGCATCGCCGGCAAGCTCGGCACAGGGCGGCAGTTCATGCCCTGGATCTCCCTCACCGACGAGGTCGGCGCGATCCGGTTCCTGCTCGAACACGACGTCCCTGGTCCGGTGAACCTCACCGGGCCCGCGCCGGTGCGCAACGCCGAGTTCACCACGGCGCTCGGTCAGGTGCTGCACCGCCCGACCGTGCTGCCGGTACCCGGCTTCGCCGCGAAGATCGCGCTCGGCGAGTTCGCCGAAGATGTCCTCACCGGCCAGAACGCGGTGCCCAAGCGTCTGCTCGACGCCGGCTTCACGTTCACGCACCGCGACCTCGATACGGCGCTTCGCGCCGAGCTCGGCTGAACCAGGCCCGCCGCCGCGACTCAGGTGACTTGTTGGACGGCGATACGCAGGCCCGCGGCCGTGTGGATCAGCTCCAGACGAAGGGTGGCCGGGCCGGCTGCCTCGGCCCGGCGCGGCGCCGTTCCTCGGCACACCAGCGTCGACGGCGGCAGGGACGCCCGCGCCGACACCTGCACCGTGTCGCCGCGCACACTGACGTGGACGTCGGCGTAGTGCGTGCGCGCGCCGACGAGCCCGCAGCCGGGCGGCACGATCCGGGTGAGCAGCGCGGTGTCCGCGCTCAGCAGCGGCCCGGGCACGTAGACCCGACGCAGCAGCCGCACGTCCCGGGTGGCAAAGGCCTTCGCCCGCACGGTGTCCAGCGCGGCGAGGGCCGCCGGCCAGTTCGGCGAGGCAGCTGACGACGGCGCGGGCGACGTCGACGTCGACGACGCCGATGCGCGGACGTGAGCCGGCCCAGACGCGCGAGCGGCCGGCTCGGCCGCACTGTCGGCCCGCACCCACAGCAGCGTCCCCGCGGCGAGGGCGGCGCCACCGAACCCTGCGCCCATCACGACCAGCCGGCGCGGCGGCCGGCGGCGACGCTTCGGCGGCGGGATCACCGGCCGCGGTCGCGGCGACATCGCACTGGTCGGCGCCGGCGCGTTGAACGGGGTGTCGGAGATGCGCCGCCACTCGATCGGCGGCTGGGAGTCCGTTGGGCCGAGCGCCGCGGCGTGTCGCGGGCCAGAACGCGCGCCACTAGCCGGCGGCGTGCGCGGCATCGGGTCCCGGCGCGCCAGCCCCGCCGCCAGCTCCACGGCCACCGGCTGACCGCTGTGCCGCAGGTCGAGCGCGAAGTCCGCGGCGGTGCCGCGCCGTTCCGGCTCGATCGCAAGCGCGCGGCACACGACGGCGGTCATCTGCTCCGAGACACCGGCCCGAGCGAGCCGCCCCGCGACGTCATCGAGCGCTCCCTGTCGCGCGCTGGCCAGCGCCGCTTCGGCGGTCGGCTCGGGCCACGGCGGCGCGCCCGTGAGCGCGTGCAGCGCCACCCCGCCGAGCATGAAAACATCAGTCGCCGGGCCCGGCACATAGCCCGCCGCCACCGACGGATCGACGTAGGCGGGCGTGCTCTCGGCATCGGCGTCGTCGCCAGTCAGCCGGGCCACGCCGAGGTCGGCGAGCAGCGGCACCCCGCGAGCCGTGAACAGCACGTTGGCGGGGGTCACGTCGCCGTGGATCACGCCCTGACCGTGCGTGTAAGCCGACGCCGCGGCAATCGGCGCGACGGCGGTGATGACCTCTCCGGGCGTCAGCCGTCCGCGGGCGGCGAGCAGATCGGCCAGCGAACCGCCGTCGGCCAAATCCAGCACCAGAACAACCGCGCCGTCATCGGGGACGAGCCCGTGCAGGCGCACGAGGTGCGGGTGATCGAGCACCGTCAGCATCGCGGCTTCGGCGTGGGCGCGGCGGGCCTGGAGGGCGTCCGGGACGACGAGCCGTTTCAGCGCCACCGGCGCCCCCGTGGACGCCACCCGCGCCTGCCACACGTCGCTCGAGCCGCCGCTGCCCAGCAGCCGCTCGATCACGTAGCCGCGCAACTTCCACGGAGCGGACATGTCAGCGACGCTAGGCGAGCTGTCCGCCGCAATCCGGGTTATCCACAGACCGGCTCACGCAAATATCCCGCCGTCCGCCGATCAAGGCAGTTTCGAGCGGTCGTAGGCTCGGCACCCGTGACGGCCGACGCACCGACGATCCTCGCGACCTCGGGTGGGGCCGTTCCCGGTTCCCGGATCAGCTGGGAGGTCGGGCCGCTCACCGACTACGCGATCGAGCTCTCGGGGGTGAGCGGACGGGCCCCGCGGGTCTGCTTTCTCGCCACGGCAATGGGTGATCACCCGTACGTCCTCACCAACTTCTACAACGCCGCGCAGCACCGCGGCCTCGCGGCGTCGCACCTGGAGCTGTTCCCGATGCCCAACATCGAGGACGTCACGGCCCATCTGCTCGAGCAGGACGTGGTCTGGGTGTGGGGCGGCAGCGTCGCCGGCCTGCTCGCGATGTGGCGACTGCACGGCGTCGACGAGGCGATGCGGACGGCGTGGGAGGCCGGGGTCGTGCTGACCGGTGTGTCAGCCGGCTCGATCTGTTGGCACGTCGGCGGCACGACCGATTCGTTCGGTCCCGACCTGCGCCCGGTGCACAACGGCCTCGGCCTCGTGCCCTACTCGAACGGCGTGCACTACGACTCCGAGGAGCAGCGCCGGCCGTTGTTCCAATCCCTGATCGCGGACGGCACGCTGCCGGCCGGATACGCCACCGACGACGGTGCCGGCGTGCTCTACCGCGGCACCGAATTCGTCGAGGCGGTCACCGAGAAGGACGGCAAGAGCGCCTACTACGTCGAACACGGGCCCGACGGCACTGCCGTCGAGACCCGCGTCGACACCCGTCTTCTCTAGTCCTTCGCCCCGGCCCCGGCCAACTTCGACGGCCACCAGATCTTCTTGCCGATGTCGTAGCTCAGCGCCGGCACGATGATCGACCGCACCAGGATCGTGTCCAGCAGCACGCCGAACGCGACCGCGAAGCCGATCTCGGCGAGGAACACGATCGGCAGGACGCCCAGCACCACGAACGTCGCCGCCAGCACGATCCCGGCCGAGGTGATGACACCGCCCGTCACCGCGAGACCACGCACGATCCCCTGTCTGGTGCCGTGCTCGAGCGTCTCCTCACGGACCCGGGTCATCAGGAAGATGTTGTAGTCGATCCCGAGCGCGACCAGGAAGACAAAGGCGAACAGTGGGAAGGCGGGGTCCGCGTTCGCGAAGTGGAACACGTGGTTGAAGAACAGTGCGCTGACGCCAAGCGAGGCCGCGAAGGACAGGACCACGGTGAGGATCAGCAGAATCGGCGCGATCAGTGCCCTGAGCACCAACCCGAGCACGATGAGGATGACCAACAGCACCAACGGGATGATCAGGTTGCGATCGTGCCGCGACGCGTCCTGGATGTCGAGGTTCACCGCCGAGCTGCCGCCGACGAGCGCGGTGTCATCGACCGTGCGCACGGCGGAACGCAGCCGCTTGACCGTGTCGTACGCCGGCTGCGTGTCGTAGCTGGACAGCAGCGTGGCGTTGAGCAGCAG
>JAOPVG010000459.1 GCA_025966255.1 Jatrophihabitans sp. | reverse complement strand
CTGGAGTGGGCCGATCGCGACGAGCAGGACCACGGACTGGGCGACGCGCCGTACCCGCCGAACTTCCCGAAGCAGGATGGCGAGCCGCCGCGCGTCCAGCCGTCCCGGATGAACCGCGCCAACTGGGGCGACGAGAAACCCGCACCCGGCCCGGTCGAGGCGCCGGAGTGACCGGCACCCGTCGACGCCCAGCTCGTCGAACAGGAGCGAATGACAGAAACGGCGGCTGCGCAAACGGCACGGGAGCGTCGTCATTCTTCCCGGGCCCGATGCCGCCCGCGTTCGGCCGAACGCGATCCCGGGCGTGTCGCGTCCGCGCCGCCGATCGGGTTGCCGGTGGCAGGTCCGTCCTAGACGGTGATCAGGACGATCGCGCCGGCGGCGAGGGCCAGCCCGATGCGCTGGGTGCGACTGGTGTGCTCGTGCAGGAGCCCGACGGCGAGGATCACCGTCGTCGTGGGATAGAGCGAGGTGAGCACGCTCGCCAGTGACAGCAGGCCCTCCCGCGACGCGAGCAGGAAGAACATGTTGGCCAAGGCGTCGCACGCCCCGGCGAGAATGACGATGGCGAGCATGCGGCCGCGCACCGGCTTGAATGCGCCGCGGGCCTTGGCCAGTGGCAGGATGAGCGCGGCCGACGCGAACCGGGAAATCACCAGCGGCCACAGTCCGGAGTTGTCCCCGGCGCGGGCCAGGAACACGAAGTACAGCCCGAAGCCGAGCCCGGACACGAACGCGAGTGCGACGATGCGCGCACCGATCCGGCCGTGCGGGTGGCTCTCGTTCGTGCGGCTGACCAGCACGACGGCGGCGAGGCCGAGGACGATGCCGAACCAAGCGGTGAAGTGCGGCCGTTCGCCGATCGTGACGCCGACGAAGATCGGCACGATTGCTGCGAGCACGGCGGTGATCGGCGAGATGATGTTGATCGGCGCGACCGTCATCAAGCTGTACATGACAATGACGCCGACGAGTCCCATCACGCCGCCGGCGATGCCGAACCCGGCGCTGCGGGCGTCGACGTGGCCGGGGAAGAACGGCAGCATCGCGGTCATGAGCACCGCGCCGACCGGATAGCTGTAGAGCAAGACCGTTATCGCACCGTGCCGGCGCGACGTGATGCCGCCGGCGAAGTCACCGATGCCATACAGCAGGGCAGCCAGCAGCCCGAGGACAACGGTCACGCCCCAACGTATCGAACCGTTGCGCGCCTTTTCGCGGCACCATCACTGGCGCGCGGGGTGATCTTGTTGCGCCGGCAGCCTCCACGGGGCCGCATCCGCAAGGGAACCGCGAGCGGTGCCCGCCGACACCCGATCAGGTCAGGTGGGGTTTCGTCAGGGTGAGTTGCTGGACGTCGAGGTAGCCGCTGCGGAAGCCCGCTTCGGAGTAAGCGAGATACAGCGACCACATGCGGCGGAAGGTCTCGTCGAAGCCGAGCGCATCGACCGCGGCCGCGTTCTCCTCGAAGCGCACCCGCCAGCGGTGCAGCGTCTCGGCGTAGTGGCGGTTGAAGCTGTACCGCTCCGAGACGCGCAGCGTCGTGTGCTTGGCCAGTGTCCGCTCGATCGCCTCCACCGACGCGAGTTGCCCGCCCGGGAAGATGTACTTGCGGATCCAGGTGTAGGTGTCCTTCGTGGCCAGCACCGTGTAGTCGTCCTGCAGGATGGCCTGCAGACCAACCCGTCCGCCCGGGGCCAGCGCGCGGTCGATCGTCTCGAAATAGGTGTTCCAGTGGTTGGCGCCGACCGCCTCGATCATCTCGACGCTGACCACGGCGTCGTAGCGGCCCTGCACCTCGCGGTAGTCCTGCAACAGCACGGTCACGCGATCGGAGTAGCCGGCTTCCGCTATGCGCTTGGTCGCGAGTGCGGCTTGTTCGGTCGAGATCGTCAGCGTGGTGACCTCGGCGCCGCGCGCTGCGGCGCGTAGGGACAGTTCGCCCCAGCCCGTCCCGATCTCGAGCACCCGGATGCCTTCGCGCACGTTCGCGGCGTCGAGCAGGCGGTCGATCTTGCGGTGCTGCGCGGTGGTGAGGTCCTCCGCCGAGCCGTTCGGTTCGCCGTCGAAGATCGCCGACGAGTAGGTCAGCGTCTCGTCGAGGAAGAGCTTGAACAGGTCGTTGGACAAGTCGTAGTGCTGATGGATGTTGTCCCGCGCGCCCTCGATCGTGTTGTCGTGGTGGCCGGGTTGGCGGCTGAGCACCGCGTTGCGGAGCTTGTGCAGCACCGGCGGGATCATGTTGCGCATGTTGGCCGCGAAGGCCGAGAGCACGCCGGGAAGATCGTCGGTGGTCCAGTCGCCGGCCATGTAGGCCTCGCCGAATCCGATCGTGCCGGTCTCGCCGAGACGATGGTAGAAGGCCTCGGGCCGGACGAGCCGGAACACCGGATCATTGCCGGTGCCGCCGCCGTACCAACTCGAGCCGGGCTCGACGACCCGTAGCGGGACGCGATTCACCGCGTTGCGGAAGATGCGTTTGGCGATGGCCGCTCGCACGGGGGAGTGTGGCACCGCCGCGATGTCGGGCCATCGGCCGGCATCGATGTGTGCCGGCGCCCTGGTGCCGCGTCCGGTGCCCGTGACGGTCATGTGTTCTCCTCCGCCGCTCGTCGCCGTGCGAGACCATCACACGACGATCGATGCCGTTCCCGCAAGTGCCTTCTCCACTACGTTCGCGGATTCGGCCCGAACGGTTTCCTCCGCCGGCACGTCGCACATGACGGCGAGCACCCAGCCGGTGGCCAGCTCGTGCCAGAGGCGGGCCCGGCGCAACATCGCATGGCTTTCGCGCCGGATCGAAACGTAGGTCACGGATGCCGCGACGCGGCGTGCGTTCTCGGCGTAGAGCGTCGATCCCCGCGCGCTGGTTATCCGGTCGTGGTCGCCGTGGACGATGAGCACGCGACGTCCCTCGAGCTGCAGGTACGGGTCGCCCGGCTCGATCCACGGAGCCAGGCCGACGACCGCCCGCACCGACGGGTGATCCGCGGCGTAGAGCGCGGCCCGTCCGCCCATGGAGTGCCCGACCAGCGTGATCGGTACGCCGGGGAAGCGCGCGGCGAGTTGGTCGAGCGCGTCCCGCACGTCGGCGACCGGGGACGCGGCGGAGCCGTTCCAGCCGCGGACGGCGTACCGCAGTCGCGCGACGGCCAGCCCGTGATCGGCGCCCGCCTGGCGCAGCGAGGATATGAACGGCCGCATCCGCAGCACGGCCAGCTGGCGGGCGCGTACCGGTCCCGTGCCCTGGGACCGACCACCGTGCAGAACCAGGGCCACCGCCCTCACCTCGCCCCGGGGCTCGTCCACGAGAAGGGCGGGCACGCTCGTCATCGGGGGCAGGTGGTGCCGACGGGCGGGAGCGTGGCGTCGATCAGATAGTTGTCGACGTAGTTGTCGATGCACATGTTGCCCTGCAGATACGAGGTGTGGCCCTCGCCGTCCCAGGTGAGCAGTTCGGCGTTGCCCATCGTTTTGGTGAGGTCCTTCGCGCCTTGGTACGGCGTGGCCGGGTCGTGCAGGTTGCCGACGACGAGCACCTTGTGCGGTGTCGGTGCGGTCGGTAGCGGCGGGACCGTGCGCGCCGGCTGCCATTGCTGGCAGGAGAACAGCGACGGCGCCGACCAGGCACCGAAGATCGGGAACTGTTGCTTCCAGGATCGCGCAGTGGAGATGATCTGCGCGTCGGTCGGGCCGGGCTTGGAGTCGTTGCAGCTGATGGTGGTGTTGGCGTCGGCGATGTTCGTGTAGTGGCCTTCGGTGCGCTCGTTGTACCGGTCGGCCAGGGCGAGGATTCCGGCGGAGTCGCCCTGCTTCGCGTCGAGCAGCGCCTGTCCCAGCGTGGGCCACTGCGCCTGCGAGTACAGCGCCGACAGCACACCGGTGTAGACCAGCGAGCTCGTGGCCTTGCGGGTCTCGCCTGGCGCGGAGCTCGGGATCGGCGCCTTCTTGGCTTGGGCGGCCACCTGGTAGACCGCTGATCGGGCATTCCCGAGGGTGCTGCACGGACTGTGGGCCTGGCACCACGTGGCGAACTGGTCGAAGGCCCCCTCGAACCCGCGCAGCTGCTCGGCGAAGGAGGTGATGTCGTCGGTGAGGGGATCGACGGCGCCGTCCAGCACCGCCACCCGGACGTTGTTCGGGAACAGGTGCGAGTAGACCGACCCGAGCTCGGTGCCGTAGGAGAAGCCGAGATAGTTCAACTTCGGGTCGCCGACGGCCTGCCGGATGCGGTCCATGTCCTTCGCGGTCTGGACGGTGTCGTACTGCGCGATGTCGCTGCCGTACTTCGCGGTGCAGGCATCAGCCACAGTCTTCGCGCTGCGCTTGGCCTCGGCGAGACCGGCGCTGGTCAGCACGTCCGGCGAGGCGGCGTTGAGCACATCCTTCTGGGCATCGCTGAGGCAGCGGATCGGGGTGGACGAGCCCACACCGCGGGGATCGAAACCGATGAGGTCGAAGTGCGAGAGCAGCTTGTCCGACACCTGCGCGGACATACCGACGGCCAGTTCCACGCCCGAGCCACCCGGTCCGCCGGGGTTCACCAAGAGCTCGCCGGTGTGGGCGGTGTTGGCGCTGTCGTGGACCTTGACCATTTGCAGCCTGATCGTCTTGCCCGTCGGGTCGCGATAGTCCAACGG
Organism: Jatrophihabitans sp.; assembly: GCA_025966255.1. GTDB lineage: Bacteria > Actinomycetota > Actinomycetes > Mycobacteriales > Jatrophihabitantaceae > Jatrophihabitans. The sequence goes on along the minus strand of JAOPVG010000459.1, from coordinate 12,047 downwards.
CACCGAGATGGTGGCGCAGCCGAAGCTCAGCCGGGCCGCGCGCCCGGCGGGGAATCGCAGCGAGCTCAGGTTGAACGCCGAGCTGCAGTCGGTGAAGTCGGCTGCGGCCTGGGCGGGCAGGGACGGCGCCGCGGATCCCGTGGCCGACTTCGGAGGCGACGACCCGAGCGGTGGGGACGTACCGGCTGATCCGTGTCCGCTGATCGTGCTGGTACAGCCGGCCAACACCAGGGCGCCGATCGATAGAGCGACGGTAAGCGGTCGACCGCCGACGCGGCGCTGATCAGGCACAGCTGCACGGTACCGAGCGTCCTTCAGCGTTCGCTGGGTCAGGGCGGTTCAGGCCCGGATCGAGCCGGGTCATGATCCCGATGTGGCAACGACCCTGGGCGCCGTGGACGTATCACGCGAGGCACGCAGGGCCGATCAACTCGACCGGTCAAGCGGGCAGACCGCTCAGCTGGTCCGCCGGGACAGCGCCGGACGCGACGGCGCGCAGGCCGCCCAGAACTCCCGGCCGAGCGGTGACAGGGAGACCATCTTCCGGACGATCTTGGCGTTGCCCTGCTTGGCCTTGTCGACGCCGTCGCGGGCCGCCCGCACGGCCGGATCGTTCGCGAGCAACTCGAACTGCGCCTCGAGGTCGTCGCCCGGTCGGCCGAAGGACAGCAGCCCGAAGCCGTGCAGCCGGGTGAGAGAGGTGGCGACGTTCTGCGGCAGCGAGATGCCGGCAGCGGCGCCGACCGTCGACGCGTTGGACAGGACGGTGCGCGTGCTGGAGCGCCCGACCAGCTTGGCCACGACGTCGACGGCCGCGAACGTACGGCCGCTCGCGAGGGCGGCGAGGATGCGGGCTTCGTCGGGGACGAGCTGACTCACGATGGTGCCGAACAGGTAATCCCGGTTCTTCGCGCTGTCCGACTGCGCGGACCGATCGAGCAGTTCGGTCATGGCGGTGCGCAGTGGCTCCCGGTCCGTGCCGGCGTTCTGCACCAGCATCGCGACCCGCTGCTCCTCCGGGCTGGTGGCGTTGGACGGGCTCTGCGGCAGGTCGAGGAGCCGGTACATCTCGGCGGCGGCCGTCTGGCGCAGCCGCTGCGCCTGCTGTTCGACCACGTTCAGTCCGGGGAGCCCCCGAGCGATGCGCCAGCCAGACCGGCCGAGCAGGCGCCCGACGCGGGCCGCGGTGACGATCGCGTTGCCGGCCGCGGCCACGATCTGACCGGTCTGGCCCTGGTCGGGCAACACCACCTGACGGCCCGGTTTCTTGGCCGGCCGGGTGCGGGGCTGCGTGGCGTCTCGGTTGGGGGCGGTCAATCCCGGACCGGGCCGGGGACGGGGGCGTTCGGACGGCACGTCGGCACGTCGTGCGGCCACGTCAACTCCCGGGGGGCGAGATCGGATTCCCGGATCCTACGGCGACGCCTGGGGGCCCGTTGGTGCAGGCCGGGGATCAACACTCGATCCGCATACCGCGCCGATGAAACACTGGCCGCATGAAGCTGCCTGTGATGCCGCCGGTCCCGCCGATGCTGGCCAAGTCGGTGCCGACCATCCCGCCCGGCGCCTCTTACGAACCGAAGTGGGACGGATTTCGATCGATCATTTTCCGGGACGGTGACGAGGTCGAGTTCGGCAGCCGCAACGAGAAGCCGATGACCCGCTACTTCCCGGAGCTGGTCGAAGCGGTCAAGGCCGAGCTGCCTGAGCGCTGCGTGATCGACGGCGAGATCGTCATCACCACCGACGCCGGGCTGGACTTCGACGCGTTGCAGCAGCGCATCCATCCCGCGGTGTCCCGGGTGACAATGCTCAGCGAGAAGACCCCGGCATCGTTCATCGCCTTCGACCTGCTCGCGCTCGGCGACGCGGACTACACCGGGCGGCCGTTCGTCGAGCGCCGCGCCGCGCTCGAGAGCGCTCTGGCCGGGGCCGCGGCGCCGATCCACCTCACTCCGGTCACCAGCGACCACGAGCTCGCCGAGCAGTGGTTCGTCGAGTTCGAGGGCGCCGGACTCGACGGCATCGTCGCCAAGCCGCTGGACGTCACCTATCAGCCGGACAAGCGTGTCATGTTCAAGATCAAGCACGAGCGGACGGCGGACTGCGTCGTCGCCGGGTACCGCGTGCACAAGAGCGGCCCCGACGCGATCGGCTCGCTCATGCTCGGGCTCTACAACGACGCGGGCACGCTCGTCTCGGTCGGCGTCATCGGCGCGTTCCCGATGGCGCGGCGGCGCGAACTGTTCGAGGAACTCCAGCCGCTCGTCACTGACTTCGACGAGCACCCATGGAACTGGGCCGCCCACGAGGCCGGCGAGCGGACGCCCCGCAAGGGCGAGGGTTCGCGCTGGAACGCGGGCAAGGACCTGTCGTTCGTGCCGCTGCGGCCGGAGCGCGTCGTCGAGGTGCGCTACGAACACATGGAGGGCGAGCGGTTCCGGCACACCGCGCAGTTCAACCGCTGGCGCCCGGACCGCACGCCCGGATCCTGCACCTACGAACAGCTCGAACAGCCGATCACGTTCGCCCTCGACGACATCGTGCCCGGGCTCCGGCCCCGGACCTGACCGCGACGTCGTCGGGCCCAGCGCTGTGCCTGGTCGGCCCCCGTCAGTGCGGCGCTATGCATCGGTTCGGTAGCGGCAGAACAACGCGCCGTCCTCTTCGAGCAGCCCGACGAGGTGGAGCGGCTGGGCCGTCGGCCACTCCCGGCCGGCGGCGATCCGGCCGGGCCCGGGCCCGGCGAGCAGCGGGGAGACGCTCAGGCACAGCTCGTCGACCACGCCGCCCCGAACCAGATCGGCGAACACCGTCGGACCGCCCTCGGACAGGATCCGAGTGAGCCCGCGCTCCTCGAGCGCGACGCGGGCGAGGACCGGGTCAATCGACTCGTCGCCGACGTCGACGACGTCGGCCACCTGCTTGAGCAGCCGGCGCTGCTCGGCATCCGCGGCGGCGCAGGTGAGCACGATCGTCCGGGCGCCGCGCAGCGCGTCGGTGAACAGCCGCGAGCTCGGGTCCAGCTGCAGCGACCGGCTCAGGACGGCGGTGGGCAGCACATCGCGCAGCCCGTACTCGCGACGAATGGCCTGGCGGCGCGCGCTGATGGTGATGGCGCTGTACCCCTCGGCGACCACTGTGCCCGCGCCGGCGAGTACGACGTCGGCGAGGTCGCGTAGGGCCGCGAAGACGATGTTGTCGCCCTTGGTCTGTAGGCCGCGGGAGAGCCCGCCGGCGTGCGCTGCACCGTCGGCGGCCGTGACGAAGTTGGCCCGCAGCCCGCCGCGGTCGATCCAGCCGGCCGCGTAGTAGGCGTGCACGTCGACGTCGTCGACCGGTCCAGGTAGCAGGGCGCGCATGATGCAACCCTAGGGTTGGCCCCAGCCGAGCCGTGGGTCGACGACAACTGCGTCCGCCAGACGGGAGTGACGATGCTTGAGAGCGCCGACGGGACCGTCGACGAGCCGCCCGCCTCGGCTGCGGACGGCACTGCGTTCGGGCGTCCCGGCCGCCCGCTCTCGCGACAATCGCCGTTCTTTCGCGGGTTCCTCGGCGCGCTGGGCGTGCTGGTGGCCCTTGCGATCGGCAGCGCGGTGCGCGAGGCATCGTCCGTCCTCACGCTGATCCTCATCGCGGCCTTCCTCGCCGTCGGGTTGAACCCGGCCGTCGAGGCCGCGACCCGGCGCGGAATGAAGCGGGGTTGGGCGGTCTTCGCGGTGGCCGTGGTCGTAATTGCGGCGGTCACCGCGATCGTGCTCGTCGTCGGCGGCGTGCTGCGCGCGCAGGTTGTCAGCTTCATCGACAACGCCCCGGGCCTGCTGGACGAACTGCGCCAGCACAAGACGATTGCGCGACTCGATTCGAAGTACCACATCATCTCCAGCCTCCAGGACAAGCTGAAGGATCCGCAGTTCGCCCAGACGGCGTTCAGCGGGATCTTCGATGCCGGGCTGACGGCGCTGCACGTGCTGGTGGAGGCGGTCATCGTCTTCATCCTCACCGTGTACTTCCTGGGCGCGCTGCCGAAGATCAAGGGCGCGGCGTACTCGCTGGTCCCGGCCAGCCGGCGCGACCGCGTCGAGCGGCTCGGCGACGAGATCCTGCGGCAGGTGGGCGGCTACGTGGTGGGGGCGACGCTCGTTGCGCTGCTGGCCGGAACCGTGAGCTTGATCTTCCTGCTGTCCGTGGGGCTTGGCCAGTACGCGCTGCCGCTGGCGCTGATGGTGGCGTTGCTCGATCTCATCCCGCTCGTCGGGTCCATTGTCGGCGCGGCCATCGTGTCGATCGTCGGGCTGGCGACGTCGCTGCCCATCGGGATCGCCTGCATCATTTTCTATCTGGTCTACGAGACGCTCGAGGGGTACGTCATCTATCCGCGAGTCATGCGATCGTCGGTCAACGTGCCGGAATACGTCACCATCGTCGCCGTCCTGATCGGCGGGGCGGTGGCCGGTGTGGTCGGAGCGCTGCTGGCGCTGCCGATCGCAGCCGCGGTGCTGCTGCTCGTGCGTGAGGTATGGGTCCGGCGTCAGGAGGTGTCGTAGCGATGGCCGCGCGGAAGAAGAGCAAGATTCCGATCCCGTCGGGTGTGGAGCACGCACTCGACACCGCGCTCGACAAGGCGCTCGCCGTGCAACGGCCCGTGGTGCTCGGCTATCTCGAGCGGACGCGGGCCCGGCACCCGGACATGACGCCGGAGCAGCTCGTCCGCCAACTGGAGCGACGCTACGTCGCAGCCGTCGTCGGCATCGGCGGAGCGTCGGGCGCAGCCGCCGCGGTGCCGGGCGCAGGGACAGCAGCGTCGATCGCGTCCGGGGCCGCGGAGATCACCGCGTTCGTCTCCGCATCGGCCCTGTTCGTGCTCGCGCTCGCCGAGCTGCACGGCGTCCCAGTCAGCGATCCGGACGTGCGGCGCGCTCTCGTCGTGGCGGTTTTGGTGGGCGAGGGCGGGGAGGCCGTCCTCGCCGGTACGGCCCATGAGACCGCGCACTGGGCGCAGGTGCTGGGCCGGGGCGTGTCGCGCGAGAAGATCACCAGCATCAACGGGCGGCTCGGGCGTTTGCTGCTCACCCGGTTCGGGGCCCGGCAGGGCGCGCTGCTGTTCGGCCGCGCGCTGCCGCTCGGCATTGGGGCGGGCATCGGCGCGGCCGGGAACGCGGCGTTGGCCCGGGGGGCGATCAGCGCCGCTCGCAAGGCGTTCGGACCGGCGCCGCAGAAGTTCCCGCCGCGAGTCATCGACGCGGTTTCGGAGAAGTCCCCGCGCCGCACCAGAGGGAATTGATAGGTTTGTCCCCTTCCCCAACTTGGAGGTTTGCGTGTTCGTGGTTGTACTGACGGACGAAGGACAGCAGCTCGTCGGGCCACGGGCGGTGGGACCGTTCGAGGACTTCGACGCAGCGCAGGTCTGCCGCAACGCCCTCGTCGACCAATGGAACTTGGAGGACGGGAAGGCGCCGCAAGCAAACGTCGTGCGCGTCGAGGAGCCACTGCCGGGCGTTATCGTCGGCGAGATCCAGTAACGCCGTGGGCGCGCTCGTCGTCACCGCCCAGATGACCATCGACGGCGTGCTCGACTCGATCGAGCACTGGTTCCATCCCGACGAGCACAGCGACCGCCAGGGCCTCGAACAGCTGGCCGCCGCCGATGCGCTGCTGTTGGGGCGCAAGACCTTCGAGGGGCTGCGCGGGCACTGGATCGACAAGCCCGGCGACGGCGGCTGGGCCAGCCTGGTGAACGCGATCCCGAAGTACGTGGTGTCCCGGACGCTGACCGGAACGCTGGACTGGAACGCGACGCTGCTCACCGGCGAGCTGGCCGAGAGCGTGCGGGCCGTGAAGGCCGAGCACAACCTGCTCTCCTACGGGATGGGCGAACTCGCGCATCAGCTCGCCACGCAGGGCATCGCCGACGAATTCCGGTTCTGGGTGCATCCCGCGGTGTGGGGCGGCGACGGCGAGCGACCGTTCGCGGGGCTGGGCCTGGTGTCGTTCGACCTCACGTCCAGCACGACGTTCGCGTCCGGCATCACGCTCGACTGCTACCGGCCGATTCCGGCCGGGAAGTAGCCAACCTAGGCGACGCGGACGATCGCGGCCGTCTCCGGGCCGAGCACGATCCCGTCGCCGTCGGGCCGCGCCGGTCCGGTGGCGAACACCACTTCGGCGGCTCCACCGGCGATGCGCTGCTCGCGCTGCGCCAGATTGACGAGGACGCGGAAGCCCCCGCGATGTACCACCAGCCAGGCCGCGTCCTCCTCGAAGTCGACCTTCACCGCGGTGAGGTCCGGCGAGCGCAGATCCGGCTCGGCCGCGCGGAGCGCAATGAGCTCGCGGTACAGCTCCAGCACCTCGGCGTGGCCGGGTGTGGTCGGCTCGGCCCAGTCCAGCACGGCGGTGCAGTAGGCCGCCGGATCCTGCGGGTCGATCATCTGAGAGACGTCCCATCCATGGCCGGCGAACTCCTCGAGCCGCCCGGCGCCGGTGGCCTCGCCCAACGCCGGCTCCGGGTGCGAGGTGAAGAACGGCCACCGCGTGGACGCCGCCCACTCCTCGCCCATCCAGAGCATCGGGGTGAATGGTGAGGTCAACAGCAGCACCGCGCCGACGCGCAGCCGTTCCGGCGACGTGATCTCGGGGAGGCGATCTCCGACGGCCCGGTTGCCGACCTGGTCATGGTTCTGGAGGCAGACGACGAACTGCCAGCCCGCCACCTGGCCACGATCGATCTGCGCGCCGTGCACCGTGCCGCGGAACGTCGAGAAGATGCCGTCGTGGAGGAACGCGGACGTGAACGTCTTGGCGAGGACGGCCAGCGAGCCGAAGTCGCTGTAATAGCCCTGGTGCTCGCCGGTGAGCAGGGCGTGCAGCGCATGGTGCACGTCGTCGTCCCACTGCGCGGCCAGGCCGTACCCACCCTGCTCCCGGGGCGTGATCATCACCGGGTCGTTGAGATCGGACTCGGCGATCAGGGTCAGCGGCCGGCCGATCACGGTGGCGAGTTGGTCCACGGCCGTGCTCAGCTCGGCGAGGATGTGCGACGGGGAGTCGTCCTGCAGCGCGTGCACGGCGTCCAGGCGCAGGGCGTCGACGTGGAAGTCGCGCAGCCACATCAACGCGTTGTCGATGATGAACGAGCGCACGGCCGGTTCCTCGACGTTGACGAGATCGCCCCATGTGTTGCGCCCCGACTTCAGATACGGTCCGAAGCGGGGCAGGTAGTTGCCGGACGGCCCGAGGTGGTTGTAGACGACGTCGAGCACCACGGCGAGACCGCGATCGTGACAGGCGTCGACGAATCGCTTGAAGGCGTCCGGGCCGCCGTAGGGCTCATGCACCGCGTACCACTCGACGCCGTCGTAGCCCCAGTTCCACACCCCGTTGACGGCATTGATCGGCAGCACCTCGACATGCGTGATGCCGAGCTCGACGAGGTGATCGAGCCGTTCGATCGCACTGTCGAACGTGGCCCCTTGGGTGAACGTGCCGATGTGCAGCTCGTAGAGGACGGCCGCGGTGAGGTCGCGGCCGGACCAGTCCTGGTCGTGCCACTCGTAGGCGTCCTGGTCGTAGACGCGGCTCGCGCCGTGTACGCCATCCGGCTGCCACCGCGACGCCGGGTCGGGAACGGGCTCGTCCGAATCGTCCAGGAGAAAGGCGTACTCGGTGCCCGGGGCAAGATCCGGACCCGTCCACCAGCCGTCGCCGGCCGGATCGAGCGGGGTGTCGGTGCCGTCGGCGCGGACGCGCAGGTGTGTCACAGCCGGAGCCCAGACGCGCAATGCAGTCACAGGGCCCAGACTTCCCTGGCCCCTCCGCGCCGTAACGGACGGGTGGCTGTGGCCCGCTGAGTCGGTGAGCATCGCCCGGTTCGCACCTCACCGGCTCGGGGCCCACTAATCTGCGGGGATGGGCCTCCGAAGCACGTCCATGCGCGCCGCGCTGGCCGTGGCGCCGGGCCCGGTGAGCCTGGCCGGGTACGACCCGTCGGCCCGCCCGCTCGCCCCGACCGGGAAGGACGGCCGCCTGCGCAACGACGTCGAGACGATGCGGGGCTTGCACGACCGGCTCTGGGCGGAGGCCACCGCGGGTGGCAAACGCAGCATCGTGCTGGTGATGCAGGGCATCGACACGGCCGGCAAGGGCGGGGTCGCAAAGCACGTCGCCGGCACCATCAACCCGATCGCCATGCAGTACACCGGCTTCAAGAAGCCGACTGAGGAAGAGCTCGCCCAGGACTTCCTGTGGCGTATCCGCAAGCGGCTGCCGGTGCCCGGCGTGATCGGGGTATTCGACCGCTCGCACTACGAGGACGTCCTGGTCGTGCGCGTGCACGAGTTGGTCCCGGAGAGCGTGTGGGAGGCGCGCTACGACATCATCAACGAGTTCGAGGCCGAGCTCGTCGCGAACGGGACCACTGTGCTGAAGTGCTTCCTCAACCTCAGCTACGACACGCAGCGGAAGCGCTTGCTGGCTCGTCTCGACAACCCCGACAAGCACTGGAAATTCAACGAGGCCGACCTCGAAGAACGGGCGCGCTGGGACGACTACCAGGTCGCGTTCTCGGCCATGCTCGAGCGCTGCAACACCCCCCACGCGCCGTGGTATGTCGTGCCGAGCGACGACAAGAAGTACCGCAACTGGGCGGTCGGTGAGCTGCTGTTCGAGACCCTGCAGGAGCTGGATCCGCACTTCCCGCGTCCGCCACTGGACGTTCCCGCCCTCAAGGCCCGGTTGGCGCCGCCGCACTGAATCACGGTGCCCCGGCGTCTACGGGGAGCGGTCCCACCGGCCGATGCCTCGTGCCCGGCGCGGGGTCAGCGGACGAGCAGGGCCACGGGGTAGAGATCAAGAAGGTCGGCGACGGCGATCTCGCGCGGCACGCGGCGGCCGGTGATCACGTCGGTGGCCGTCCCGCCGAGGTCGATCATCGTGTCGCGCCAGCCGCCCGCGGACTCGAGGCCGACTGGGAGCCGAGTGGCCACCGTGATGACACCGCCGCGGTCGAAGGCGACGACGTGGTCGGCGGCCGGCCCAGTGGCCAGCACCGGTGCATAGCCGGCGAAGAGATCCGGCCAGTCCCGACGCAGCCGCAGCGCCCGCGACACCACCCACAACTTCGCCGCGCCGGTCGCATCCACCGGGGGCGGGTCGTCGGACGTGTCGAGGCGATCGAGCAGGCTGCGGCGCGCGTCGAGGTCGACGGGACGGCGGTTGTCCGGGTCGACGAGCGAGTCCTCCCAGAGCTCGGTGCCCTGATAGACGTCGGGGATGCCCGGCATCGTCAGCTGCACGACCTTCTGCCCGAGCGAGTTCGTCCAGCCAGATGGCGTGATGCGCTCGACGAAGCGCGCCAGCGGGTCGTGCACGGCGGGGGAGTCGTAGGCAGCGTCGACCACACCGTGCACGGCCGCCTCGAACACGGCGTCAGGTGCGGTCCAGGTCGTGGAGGTGGCGGCCTCGCGCATCGCCTTCTCGGCGTAGGCGTGCATGCGGTCGCGGTCGATGAAGCCGACACCGGCGAACGTCTGCCAGAGCAGATAGGCGAACGGCGCGTCGGGCAGGGGAGCGTCGGCCATCAGGTGGCGGACCAGGTCGGCCCACTCCGACGACAGTTCACTCACCACCGCGAGCCGGGCCCGGACGTCCTCGCCGCGCTTCGTGTCGTGCGTCGACAGCGTGGTCATGCCGCGCGGTGCGTCCTGCTGGCGCGTCCATTGCGCGCCGTGGAAGTCGTCGAGCGACAGCCCGAAGTGGGCCGGATCGCTGCCGACCTCGTTCAGCGCCACGAAGCGGGTGTAGCGGTAGAACGCGGTGTCCTCGACGCCTTTCGCCATCACCGCGCCCGACGTCTGCTGGAAACGCGAAGCCAGTTCGTCGGCCGGATCAGTGAGCCGCGGGGTCAGCGTCGCGATGGTGTCGGCGAGGTCCGGACGGGCGGCCCGGGCCGTCCCGATCGCGGTGGCAAGGTGCCCGCCGCCCGTCGGCAGGTACGAGCGGTAGACCGGGAACGCGACCAGCAACTCAGCCAGCGCCTCGCCGGCGCGGTCGACGTCCGCCGTCAGCCGGGCCAGCCGTGACACCTCGGCCTGCAGGATCGTCTCGACGGCATTGCGCTTGCCCAGCTGCACGTGCTCCGGGCCGGTGAGCTTGTCGCCGGTCAGCTCGCGGTAGAGGTCGTCGAGCTCGGTCTCGGCGGTGGTGTCGATGAAGACGCCGCCCACTTCGGTGAGAGCGTCGTAGCCCGTCGTCCCGTCCACCGGCCATTCGGTCGGCAGCTTCTCGCCGGGCTCGAGGATCTTCTCGACGAGCAGCCACGACTCGTCGCCGGCGATCGAGCGCAGGCGGGTGAAGTACCCGAGCGGATCGACCAGGCCGTCGGGATGGTCGATGCGCAGGCCCGCGATCCGGTCGTCGCGCAGCCAGTGCCCGATCTGCTCGTGCGTTGCATCGAAAACCACGTCGTCCTCGACCCGAAGGCCGGCGAGATCGGTGACGGCAAAGAAGCGCCGGTAGTTCTGTTCGGTGTCGGCGCGCCGGTAGTTCACCAGCTCGTAGTGCTGGCGATCGTGCACCTGCGCGGCCGTTTCGCCGGCCGCCGGCTCGGTGCCGGGCGCGAGCGGGAAACGGTGCTCGAAGTAGCGCAACTCGTCGCCCACGATCTCGAGCTGGGCCGGCTCGAACTCGTCGCCGAGGACGGGCAGCAGCAGCCGACCGCGGGCCCAGTCGATGTCGAACCACCGCGCGTGCTCGGCGTCGCGGCCGTGCTTGAGGACGTCCCACCACGCCTTGTTCTGGAACGGATCCGCGACGCCGGTGTGGTTCGGCACGATGTCGACGATGATGTCGAGGTTGCGCGATCGGGCCCCGGCCAGCATGCGAGTCCAACCATCCATGCCGCCACGTTGCGGATCGATGGCATCGAAGGCGATCACGTCGTAGCCGTGGTCCGAGCCGCGCGTCGACGGCAGCAGCGGCGACAGGTAGGCCCCGCCCACGCCGAGCGTGGCGAGGTAGTCGCAGGCGTCCGCGGCGCCGTAAAGATCGAACGATGAACGGATCTGCAGCCGATAGGTCGAGTTCGGAACCGGCATCGGTCAGCCGATCCGCTGCAGGACCACCAGCGACCGGGCGCTGACTGCCACTTTTCCGCCGGCGTCGACCATCCGTCCGTCGCTGTCCGGTTCCGCCGTGTCGACGACGACCGCCCACACCGAGCCGTAGTCCTCGGACGGCAGCGTGAACTCGATGTCCTCGTGATGGGCGGAGAAGCAGAGCAGGAAGGAATCGTCGGACACGCGCTCGCCGCGCGAGTCGCGGTCGGGGATGCCCTGGCCGTTGAGGTACACGGCGATGCTCTTACCGAAGCCGGAGTCCCAGTCCTCTTCGGTCATCTCGGTGCTGTCCGGCGTGAACCACGCGATGTCGGGCGTGCCGCCGGAGCTGCGACGCACCGGGCGTCCGTCGAAGAACCGGCGGCGACGGAAGACCGGGTGGTCGCGGCGCAACTCGGCCATCCTCTCGGTGAACATGAGCATCTCGGTGTCGAGCTCGGCCCAGTTGATCCAGGTGAGCTCGTTGTCCTGGCAGTAGCCGTTGTTGTTGCCGCGTTGGGTGCGGCCCAGTTCGTCACCGTGGCAGATCATCGGCACGCCCTGAGACAGGAAGATCGTCGCCATCAAATTGCGGCGCTGCCGGGCCCGCAGCGCGTTGATCACCGGGTCGTCGGTCTCGCCCTCCACGCCACAGTTCCACGACCGGTTGTGGTTCTCGCCGTCCTGGTTGTTGTCCTTGTTCGCCTCGTTGTGCTTGTCGTTGTAGGCGACGAGATCCCGCAGCGTGAAGCCGTCGTGGGCGGTGACGAAGTTGATGCTGGCGACGGGCCGGCGGCCGGACGTCTCGTAGAGGTCGGCCGAGCCCGTGATGCGCGCCGCGAACTCGCCGATCGTCGCGTCCTCACCGCGCCAGAAGTCGCGGACGGTGTCGCGGTATTTGCCGTTCCATTCCGTCCACTGGGGCGGGAAGTTGCCCACCTGGTAGCCACCGGG
>JAOPVG010000406.1 GCA_025966255.1 Jatrophihabitans sp. | reverse complement strand
CGGGATGGCGCTCGAGAGTTCGGCGAGATCGTCCCAGGTCAGGTGGACGCCGGCCGCGCGAGCGATCGCGACGAGATGCATCGTGTGGTTGGTCGAGCCGCCGGTCGCGAGCAGCGCCACGCAACCGTTCACGATCGCGCGCTCGTCCACGATCCCACCGATCGGGGTGTACTGGGCCCCGAGAACCGTCGACGCAGTGATGCGGGCGGCGGCAGCATTCGTCAACGCCTCGCGCAGGTCGGTGCCCGGATTGGCAAAGCTGGATCCGGGCAGGTGCAGCCCCATCACCTCCATCAGCAGCTGGTTCGAGTTCGCAGTGCCGTAGAACGTGCAGGTGCCGGGGCCGTGGTACGACGCGGCCTCGGCGTCGAGCAGGGCACTGCGGTCGATCGCGCCCTCGGCATAGGCCTGCCGAATGCGCGCCTTCTCGCCGTTCGGCAGCCCGGAGGTCATCGGGCCGGCCGGGGCGAAGATCGTTGGGAGGTGCCCGAAACTCAAGGCGCCGATGAGAAGTCCGGGGACGATCTTGTCGCACACGCCGAGCATGATCACGGCGTCGAACATGTCGTGTGCGAGTGCGATGCCGGCCGACATCGCGATGACGTCGCGGCTGAACAGCGACAGCTGCATGCCGTCGCGGCCCTGCGTGATGCCGTCGCACATCGCCGGCACGCCGCCGGCGAACTGGGCGATCCCGCCGGCCTCGGCGACCGCGCGACGCAACTGGCGCGGGTACGTCTCGAACGGTTTGTGCGCGGAGAGCATGTCGTTGTACGCCGACACGATTGCGACATTGGGCTTCGCGGCGGCGCGCAGAGTGGTCTTGTCCGCGGGGTCGGCGGCCGCGAACCCGTGGGCGAGGTTCGCGCAGGCCAGTCGGGCCCGGGCAGATCTGAGTTCGACCGCGGCCCGGATCTTGCTCAGGTAGGCGGCGCGCGTCGGCGCGCTGCGCTCGACGATGCGCTCGGTGACACGGTCGACGACGGGATTCAGCACAGCGAGCACCTTTCAGCTGGTCGCCGAACCCTAACACCATTACGTACTTGTGCGACGTAATTCCGCATTTAGCAACGCAGAATTAGGCTTCACGTTGTGACCCGGCCCCGACTCCTCAACCCGGCCACCGCCGGTGCCGTCTTCGCGCTGATCCGAGACGGTGCAGCGACCACGCGCACGCAGATCGCGGACAAGACCGGGTTGTCGCGCACGGCAGTGGCGGCTCGCCTGGCGACCCTCGTTCACGCCGGGCTGGTGGCCGAGGCCGACGACGGCAGCACCGGGGTGGGGCGGCCGCCCGCCCGGTTGTCCTTCAACGCTGCCGCAGGCGTGGTGCTGGCGGCCGCGGTCGGCCGCAGCCGGACTCAGGTTGCGGTGTGCGATCTCGCCGGAAAGATCATCGCGAGCCGCGACGTCGAACAGGAGATCGGGCTCGGCCCCGAGGAGCTGATGCCGCGCGTTGCCCGCGAGTTAACCAGCGCCCTATCGCGCGCGCGGCACACCAAGGACAGCGTGCGTGGGATCGGGCTGAGCATTCCGGGCACGGTCAACCCGCGAACCCTGACCAGCAATGCCTCTCCGATCATGTCAGGTTGGGATGGCGTGGGCCTCGATCGCTACTTCGGATCGTTCGCGCACGCGCCTGTCTTCCTCGAGAACGACACCAATGTCATCGCACTGGCCGAGCGCGGCGCCCACCTCGCCGCCCACGACGACGCGTTGATCGTCAAGGCGTCTACCGGGTTCGGCGCCGGCATCGTTGCCGGCGGCGTACTGCAACACGGAGCCGTGGGCGCGGCTGGCGAGATCGGCCACGTGAAGTACTCGGCGTCGCGCGGCCGCCTGTGCCGCTGCGGCGAGACCGGCTGCCTCGAGGCGGTGGCGGGCGGCTGGGCGCTGGTCAGAAACATGCGCGAGCGTGGACACAATGTCGAGCACATCCGTGATGTGGCGTCGCTTGCGGTCGCGGGCGACACCGATGCCCGCGACGAGATCCGGGCCAGTGCCCGCCATTTCGGCCGCGTCCTGGCGGCTGCGGTCACGCTGTTGAACCCCGCCATCATCGTCGTCGGCGGTGACATGACCCCCGCCTACGACGTGTTCGTCGCCGGGCTGCGCGAGACCCTGTACCGCGATGCGAGCACGATCGCCACCCGCGACCTCACCATCGTGGCCGCCACGCACGGCACCCTCTCAGGCGTTCGCGGGTGCGCGACGCTGGCCCTCGATCACGTTCTCAGCGTCCAGGCCATCGACGCCGCGGTGCGGTAGCGGCCGAGCGCGATCGCGGAGCCAGCTGCTTATCGTCGGCGGTCACTGCTCCTGGAAACGCCTCGGCAGGAGATCCATCAGCTCCGGTTCAGGCCCGGCCCTGCCGACAGCTGTAGCCCGCCGGTCCACTGGACGAACAGGTAGCCCCGTCCCAGAACGGCGCCGACGCCGCGCAAGGTCATGCGACGACCCGTTCGGCGCGCAACCTGGCGATGACGTCCACGTCGTAGTCGAGGCAGGCGTAGTGGGTGGCGGCGGTCCTGGCGAAGGTGCTGAGCACGGCGGTGCCGATGGAGCCGCCGATCTGTTGCATGGCGTTGACCGCTGCGGAGGCGACGCCTGCGTCGTGTGCTTGGA